>JADJRF010000007.1 GCA_016712355.1 Vampirovibrionales bacterium
AACAATTCCTCAATCGCCTTACCGCGCCCGCCCTTGACCGTGGCGAGCGCGTCTACACGAACTGCGCCCAAGAAAAACGCTTTTTGCAATCTCTCGGAAGCCTGCGAAACCCGACTACAGTCGGCTTAGTCCGGTCGAATCCGGTGAACTTGACAAGCACCTCATCGCCGATTTCAAACGCCGCAATGTTGCAAGGCGGGTAGACGATCAAGACGTTGGTCAGCGTGTTCGCAGAATTCAAGTCAAAAGATCTTTCTCGGATTGCAGCTTGCGGCATTCAGCAGCATTAAGCGTCACTGAGCATGTGCCGGCGTTGGTATTCAGCGCCGTAATCACTCCGTAGCGACAATAGGGCTTCCACTTATATTTACCCGGCTCCAGCGCGAGATGGTAGAACACGGCGGGCGGGCTGATCGAGTCCGTCAGCCGCAGCTTGCCGTGTGGCGCGAAATTGCTTCCAGCGGGCGCGATGTTGAGCGAGCGCTCATCGTAAATGACCACTCGCTCTGATGTGGTTCCGGCGTCAATCGTGGCGGATGTCTGCTGGTACGCATCGATGTAGAAGCCCGGAACTTCCATCGTGGCGACTTCTTTACCGACCGCCAACCCCAGGGTGTAGGTCGCGCACCAGCAATCGATGCTAAGCGCCGCCAAGGCCGCCTTACGCGCCGTGATTTCCGTGATCCTGGCGACCCTGGCAATCTTTTCCGCCATCAGCTTCTCATAGTCTTTCTGCGCGGCTTGTTCCTTCAACTTCGCTTCCGCGTACTTTTTCACCACGTCTTGCAGCCCGTTCGGCACGTCCGGGTCGGTGTGTGGCGCTTCGATCCGATCCAGCTTGTCCTGTTCCTCTTCGCCGGCTTTTTTGGCCGGATCGGGCGGAAACGTGTAGGTCGTCACCGGCGGCGGGGATGGGTCAGGCTGGACGATCAGCACGCACCACAAATGTGTTGCTGGATTTTTCGGCGCGTACTTGTAGGCTACGCCAGCCGCCGTGGCGGTGGATGACAGCAAGGCATTCACATAGGCCGTGGTACGCTTCCAGCCGGCCAGCGTGGCCGCTGGGCTGGTTTCTCCGTACCGGAGTAGCTCATCGACGCTAAGGGCGCTGTAGCCCACGTACAGAACCCGCTCGGCGGGTGTCGAATCGTTATAGCCGATGTGCCCGGTCTCGCCCGTGGCCGATTGATTATTGAGGTGGACAAGGCACACGCCGTCTAGGTCATCGTCACGGGCGAGCGGGTCAAGAGAATGTTCAGCGCGGTAGGTGTTGATCAGGTCGAGAAGCGGCGCTTCCTGCGCGCGATCCGGGTCAACCCAGGGCAGACCGGTTTCCGGGTCATTTGCCGGGTCTGGTGTCAACGTGGGCGCGGTATCGTTGGCTTTCGAGATGAGGTCGTTTTGCCATTGTTCGATCACCGCGTTATAAGCCGCTTCCGCAATCGCTGAATCATCTTTCAGCAGATTAAGCGTGTTGATGGTTTTCAATAATAGCGCGGCATAAGCGGATTCTTGCTCTTGTAGTTTTGATAGCTCTTGATCGTATTTTGCGGTGTCATAGAGTGGACGAATCTTATAAAGACCGCCGCCCGTTTCAGACAAGATAATCGCTTTTCCCACGACTACGCCTCTTCTACTTTCATCCAGGAGCGTCTTGTCGTAATCTCATAATCAATAGCGCCCACGGTCCATGATTGCGTTCCATCAAATACAGTGTCATTCGGATGCAGGTTTGGATTAACATCACACTCCGCAAAATGCTTGAGTTCTTTATCAAATCCGGTTCGATAGACGCCCGACAGCGTTACGGATTGCGGATAGAAAGAGACTGGAATCAGCCGCCCGCGTACTTTTATTTGACCCGTTCTCAGCATCCTATCGGAGTCAATATCCCACATAAGAGCTTGAAGGAATTCCCCCATGGTTTCGACGCCGCTCGAATCGCGCAATCCAACGTAAATCGCCAGCCTCCCATCATTCGCTTTTCTATCGTATAGATCATCCAGCATTGCTGTTGATGAATTCGGAATTACAACATCAATCCATGTGGATTGCCCCAATCGGCGCTGGCATTGAATAATGGAAACGGGATATTCAATTAGTGTGCCTCCGGTCATATAGAGACGATAGACGGTATTGGAATCTGGTGTTGCACTTAAAGATGGAGCGAGTGGCTTTGCAGTGGTGCTCGGAATCCCTAGAGACAGCCCTAGCGCGAGGCTTGGCGCTTGCACCGTGACCTTAATTGTTGGGATGCCAAGTCCGTATTCCAGCGCCAGCCCTGGAGGATCGACAATTACCGCTGGCGGCGGCTCCAGTAGCGCCAGCGCATAGCAATTTTCCGTATGATTCGCGGACCACGACAGACTACCCGATGAATCAAACACCCATAGCGTTTTACTGCTATTGACCGGGCCGGCGACGTAAATATTACCATCTTGATCGAGTTGCAAAGCGCGAACATCGAGAATAGACGTAATCGGGAATCCGCCCGTTGTTATTTCTGTTCCGCTAGAATCGTATTTCTTGATATAACCAAACCCGCAAACGTAGATATATCCATCAGCGCCAACCCTAATAGCGCGGTCTGTTTCAAAATTGTCAACCGACCATTGCAAAGTGCCTGAGCTATTATATTTGCGCATCGTGTAGCTTCCATTCGATGCGCCGCAAGTATAGACATTTCCTGAATCATCAACAGCAATTCCGTTGACGGTGGCCCCGTGATTCGCGGTCCACTGTTGAGTGCCTGAGCTATTATATTTTCGTGTCGTAATGCTGCTGGACACGCTGCCGCCCGTGTACACATTTCCAGCCGAATCCATGGCCACGGCAAACACATAATCGCCGTGATCAGCAGACCAAGACAACGTACCCGATGAGTTATATTTCCGAGTGGTCTTGCTGTCAATTCCAGTTGCGCGCCCGCCACCGATACAAACATCCGTGGAATTCGCGGCGACCGCATAAATAGTGGTTCCGTGGTCCTTGTTCCACTGCAATGTGCCGTTTAAGTATTGTCTAAGTCCTCCATCACCACCAGATGCCGTGCCGACGCCAGCACTGTATAAAAAGCTGTTTATGGAGTCTGTGGAGAGTCCGTATATAGCGGCGCTACGTGAAATAGAATCAATCGACGATCCAGCAAAGCTATAGCGCCGGATATTGATGTTGGTTGCGGTGGCAATGCCGGCGGTATAGACGTAACTCGTCATTCGGATACCTCCATGATCGACGATGATTTGTCGATAAATATGGTAATCTCGTTGACCGTAAACGTTTCTCCGTTCCCTAGGTCGGCAATGTCATTAGGTCGCAAGTAAATATCCACGTCGCAACGAATACGCCGTTCTCCGTTTCTGTCATTCCTATAAGCGGCGTTCTTAATAGCGATGGTATTGTAATTATAAACGGTCGCTGATTCTCCGTAGAGCGTGATACTGGCGTTTTTGCCCCACGATCCACCGAAGCGCCGCTTAAATCAACTGCAATCCATGGATCGATCTGTTCAATTCCGTCATTAAATCGGACGCCGCGCCAGATCGTGATGGAATGACCGATTTGATCCAGAATCGCGGTGAGCGACTCTGCATCCGGTATCTCGCAAACGTAAGTCGCCGATGTGGTTGTTTCAGAGATACGCAGGCTGTATGGACTTCAGTTTAATGGAAATTGACGCATCATCGTCAAAGACTAGACGATGAATGACAGGGACCGGCAATCCAACATAATAGCGAGTAATCGTCGGAATCCCTAGCGACAATCCTAACGCTAGTCCTGGAGGACTCACATAGACCATTCCTGATATAGTCGGAGTGCCTAGATGAATAGGCAGTCTTAATGCCGGAGTCTGGACTTCTCGAACCGATAGACACAACGCGCCAAGCGCATTACCCGCAACGTCTGAAGTATTCGTGCCAAACGTGGTTGCTTGCCAATCAATCGCATAGCCCACAATACCAAACACCGTGCGAGTCGCCGGCCCGGAACTTCCGCCAGACGGGACCACGCGAACGCCATAAATCGTATCATCCGAGTCAATGGAAATTGCCGAAAGCGTGTAATTCCCGAATCCTGAATCCTTGGTAATGAAGTTTAGACTGGAATCGTATTCGTAGAAGACATAATACGTTCCGCTTAAGCTCACGGGCGTCATAGAGACCGCAAAGTGTCCGCTCGATAGTTCGACAATCCCCGTGCCTTGGCTGTTATAGCTACTATCGTTGACCGGTCCTATTGCGCCAGCGACAAAACTACCACTGGCGTTGTATTTACGAACTGCCTGTACTACTCCGGTATTCCAGAAAAATCCAGCGATGAACACATTCCCGGATGAATCCACAGCAATGCCGCGAATCGCCGAATTAAACTCATTGCAGGCACTCCAAACGATACTACCGTCCGATGCGTCTATTTTAACAAGGATGTTTTCAGTATAGGGGAATGCCGTTCCGCCAACATAAATATAACCGCCACGATAGACTATCGGGCGAGGATACGGATTATCGAGGTGAGGCGATGAATACCCGGTATCTGTTGACCATTGCAATGCACCTGATGAATTGTATTTTCTGAGATTGTAATAGCCAGTTGCGCCGGGCGTCGTTCTGACAGCGCCGCTCGAATTCACAGCATCGCCATAGACATAAATATTCTCGGAATCATCAATCGCAATACCGAAACACGCCGCGCCGTGATTCGCATACCATAACAAATCGCCGTCTTGATTGAACTTGCGCGTAGTCATCGCATATTCAGAATATGCGGATAGGCTCTCGGTATCGGTATAATATTTGAGGTCAGATGCGCAATACTGACTGCCATCATCGCCCAGCACAATTCCCCATACGTTTGAGGTATTGCGACCGAAATAGACTCGATTCCCGTGCAAGTAGGGATTGCCGGATGAGTCTATTTTCTGTCCGAGAGGATAATCAAGACTAAAGGCTCCCTCGCAGCCAATTGCTAATAGCGGCTTCGCCATGATTAGGGCTTATAGATGAGCTTATTGATGGCGTTCCAATTAATCGACCAGTCCGTGCTGACTGAGATCACGTCCGTATCATCGGAGTTGGGGAGCATTCTAAAAACAACCGGATTCGTCACGCCTCCGAAAGTCCCAACCGCGACACAAATAACATGTCGGAATGTAGCGGTTAGCGATGTCCAGGTTAAATCATCGTAATCGATATTTGAATTCGTGACCACGGGCGTCGTAAGTTGCTTTCCGCCAACCGTATAACCTCCAGTAGTAGTCAACTCATTATAGCTTGGGTCTGTGCTGTCATTCGCGCCGTTGTCCCATTGCGTGTGCGCTGAATTGAATGTATAGCCAGAAGTGACTAGACGAATACGGAGTTCCGAGGTGTCCAGATCAAGTCCGCCCGTGTTAATGAGTTTCCATGAGTGATCGTACCAGTACATTGCGGCAGTCATGATGTTCCGTCCAGTTTAGCGATGACGCGAGCGCTGATATTGAGCTTATTTTTATTGACGGCGGTCGCAAGAATGACTTTGAAGATACCAGCTTCGCAAGAGAGAGAAACCTGGCTGTAGTGGCTGATGAGGTATTTGAGTTTTTGAAGAATATCCAGCGATGGATTGACGACATCAATCGTGAGTGTTTGATCGGATTCTGAAAAACCGGTATCGTACACAGAGACCGCGCCGTCCAAGGTGTCAACGACGCTGCCCCGGCGACTCGCTGAATATGGGTTATTCACCTTTACATCATGTAATAGTATGATCCCGTTTGGATCATACGTTATAGCGGCAATTGAAATCATACTGACCCCAACAGGAATTGTTCGGCATCAGAATTAACGCGAACACGAATGTATTTCATAATCTGGAACCAGATTGCTTCTAGGTGAGGTTCCAAGCCGGCGGCTTCGACAGTAATCAGCGCGTCGCCTCGTTCTATTCTCCGAGTCTCTGCTTGAATCTTTTCAATCGTGGCTTTCGTGAGTTGCTTTTGCAGTTCAAGCGCTGCTTCGCGTCGCTTGTTCTCAAGATCGATTTGTTCTGTTATTTGCAGCTTTGTGTATGTATCGGCACTGCCTAATGATCCGAATAGCGAACCTAACAAGTCGCCGGTCCCGCTAATCGTTTCATTAATGCTCGAAAACGCGGCTTCGACTTGCTTAGTTTGCGCTTCCAGGTTAGCTACATTCAGAGTAACAAACGCCTCGATGTTCTTGATTCTTTCGTTACTGGCTATTTCCTCCATTTTAATGCGGAAGCTATCGGCTTCTTTCGTTGCCTTTTCTACTTTCTTCGCGTTATCTTCGGCGGAGGTTGAGACAGCAGCAAAAGCGCCAGTGGCTTTTACAGTCTTACCGTCAAGACTACTGTATGAAGTAACCAGCGCCCCATTAACAGCGACAACGCCCTCAACGCTGGTTCTATATTGTTCTACCTTGACATTATCAGGAAGTTTTAATTCCGGCAATCCTTCCAGTGTGCCGATATATTTTTTTGTCGAATCATTGGCGTCTTTTGTTTTATCGTCAATCTTGTTCAGTTGCGCTAGGATGCCATCCCATGAACTAACCGGGACCGGCTTTGCGAGGAAGTTGACAAGATCGGTATATTCTTTATCGGCGTCTCGAATGCTTTGTTCGTATCGCGCGATTTCAGAGATAGCGCCGTCAAATTGATCGACGGGAACTTTGACCGGCTCAATCGTCGGCGGTTTCTTTTCTAGCGTAGAAAAGTAATTACCAATGGCGTCGGTAAGGTCAGAGATTTGAGTTCCAATCGTTGCGCCTTCATATCCGGCAAAAAAATCAATCGCAAGAATATCATTTAGTTTGTCGCCAAGACCGGATTCTTTTGTTGCTACAAACGATAACGTACCGACCGCAGCGGCCAGGCCAGCAGGGCCAGCCAAAGCGGCAGCGGCCAGCAATGCCTCTGCTTTAATTGCGGCCATGCCAGCCGTAACCGTAGGCCATAACCCATTAAATACGGCAAGCCCGCCAGATAATGCAGAAAACCCGATATTAGCAGCGAGCGCATACCCGCCAATTTCGCCAATTAGCGCTATCTTGCCAATATCAATTTCTGAAATAAACTTAATTAACGATCCAAGGCTTTCAACAAACGGGCCTAAAGATTTAACAGCATCACTAGAGTAAGCGGTAGTGCGAGTCAATAAATCAACAATGGTCTGTATTGCGCCTTGTAACCCTTGTGTTGTTTCAAGACCTTTTAGATTAAATAAATCGCTAATTGAATTAAATAGAATTTGTAGCGAATCGGCAAACTCTCCAAAGTCTACGCCAGATAAAGCCTCTGGGAGATTTTTGGCAACAGAAGAAAATAACTCGGCTATATTGCCTAAGTTATTCTTTACAACATTTACTAGCGGCGCAAAAGTATCGTTATCAACTGAGGTTATAAACGATTTCGCTAGCTCGCCAAGTGCCTCCTCAATAGCGCCAAATTCATCTAAAAGAGGATCGCCAATCTTAATAAGCGCAACAGTAAATGCCTGAGCAAGATTGGATGTCGCATCTTTCATCTTGTCGAACGCGGCTTGGGTTGCGCCGCTCACATTCGACATTTCCAACAAATTAGCCTTGAACTTGTCGGCATTGCTTCCGGCAAGAATCATGACAGCGTTTACAGCTTCTGTACTTCCGAATAAAGTTTTTAACTTATCCGCTGAGAGTCCAGTTTTTTCCTTAACTTGATCCAATACGCCAGCGAATCCAAGCGATTTTAATCCGGCCTCGTTGAAATTAATCCCCAAATCGTCGGCAAGTTTCTTTGCCTGTTCTCCAGGCGCTAGGATTGCGCTAATTGTTGCCTTGAGTGCGGTAAATCCTTCCGCTGTGTTAATTCCGGCGCTGGTTAGCGTAGCAATCGCCGCGCCTAGCTGTTCAACAGCAACGCCGCCATTAGCAGCAACGCCGGTGACGCCGCCAATGCTTGCGCTAAGTTCTGGAATAGTTGTCTTTCCAAGCCGAACGGTAGTAAAGAATATATCGCTATATTTTTCAGCTTGATCGATGCCTTGCCCATACGCATTTAGCGTACCGACAAGAAATTGCAGTGAATCGTTTAATTCAGCCTTACCGCCAACCGCTAGCTTTTCAGCAAGCGCAACGGCTTTTAATGAATCTTGATAGGATATACCTTGAGAAATCGCGTTATACGTTGCTTTTGTTACTTGATCGAGACTTTGCGTGCTATCAGCAGCATAAGCTAAAATTTGAGTTCTAAATTCTTGTAGATTTCCTATTGGCTCTTTGACTAGAGTTGTAATTTCCCTAAATGCCTCATCGAACTTATCTGCTTCATTAATTGCAAAGCCCAATACAGTAGCGCCGGCAGTAATAACCGAAGCCTCAAAAGCCAAAACGCTTTTTGTCGCATCGGCAAGCGGCGCGGTAATCGTTGACCCCGCCTCTCCAAGTGCGGCCAGTTTGTTAGATACGCTTTGCGTAGTATCCGATACTTGATCGACGCCACGAAAAATAAGCTCGACAACGCTTTGCAGGTCAGCCATTATTTTATCGCTCTTGCCTTATCTTCATAATACATTCCCCATAGCTCGCACTCTACCGTTGTCAATTGTCCTTGCGGAAATAAATCAGGGCGACACTCAAAGAGAAATCGCCCTTTCATATCGCAAAGCTGCAAAGCCATCACGACATCGGGGATTCCGTAGAGCGCGGCACTTTTCCCAAATCTGGCCCAAGCCCGGTAAGCTCAAGGATTTTATTAGTGAGCTGATAACCTACAACCGGGTATAGAGCAAATAGCCGAATAGCGTCTTCGCGCGCAATCTTCGGATCGACGCTCCCGAAGACCAAATGATCGAACCGCTTGGAAAGGTCTTCGGGAGGTTCCCCATCGGCCCCGAAGAGCTTTTTCAGCGCGTCGGCTTTGTCTGAGTGTGCCGCACTAGCCAGCGCCTCGACAGTCGCCGCATAGAGCCTTGCACGGCCCTGTGCGTCGTTTGCCGTGGCAATCTCCACGCCCGTCAATCCGCGCACCGTCCATATCGGCTTGGCGTCTTCAGGGAACCAGTGGGCCAGATCATCGACCGAAACTTCCGCCGTCCGTGGCGATAGTTGCGATGCACAAGACCGGAATCGCTCAAGATCGAAGCTCATATCTTAGAGTCCAGTAAAGTCTACGCTGGCCTGTTCCGGAGATACCGTGAAAGACCCTTGCGGGGAACTCTTCACGCCGAACGTGCGCGCCACGCCAAGTACGCCTTGGGTCAACTGATACGCGGAACCAGAGCGCGACGGCTTAAACCGGAAGATCAGCTTTTGCCCGACCTTGCTCAGAATGCCGTCCGTGACGCCGGATTGCAGCGCGGCGGTAAAGCTGGCTTGGCCCAAACTGGACGATACAGAACCCACGTTCCCATCATAATAAGATTCGGAATTTGTGGTATTGGAAGTCTCCGCCGGCACCCAATCGCGAGAGTTAGCGATTTCCGCAAAAACAGGGGTCGCCACTCGAACGCGTACCGACTTCGCCACGGACCCGGTATGAATCAGCGGGAGCGCGGCGGCGAATGTGAGTCTACCGCGCAAGTAATCCACAGAATACACGGGATAGTCATAACGCTCTTGATGAGTGCCGACGACTTGATAGATTTCATCAGCGGTAATCGGCGCTGCGGTAATCGAGGTTAAGCGCACTTGAGCCACCTCGATTGAGCCGACCGGAATAAATGGAGGACCACCGGAAGCGCCGCGCGTCTCGGAATGCGCAGTCGTTGCCGTTCCGGCGACAACAGCATAAGCGCCGCTGGAGTTCACCGTGATGCTGTTGATGATATGCGTGTTCGTCGAAGACCCGCGTGTGCAAGTCAAATCAGTATCAGCGGCAACGGTAATCTGCCCAGTGGTCGCACTCGCGCCCGTCATGCCGGGAGCCATCAAAACGACAGCAGCGGCATCAACCATGTCATTAGTAGTACTGACTGCTGGAATAACCGCGCCGCCATTAATGACGCCGTACGGACCAATCACCGGCTCATAGCCGCTCGCTTGACTCCACGGCGTAGACGTTGCGGTGAAAATAGCATGGTCGCCAGAATCTGTTAGCGCGGCGAATGCCTGCTGACTAGCGGCGCTCTCGTATTCAATCGTTTGAGTGGTCAAAATGGCCATGATGTTTCTCCATCAATAAGGGCTACCGGCGATATGCCGATAAGTCAAATCAAACCGAGCAACAGCGCCTATTAGTACACTGCCAGTTTCAGAAAAAAGAGTTGCTCCGCCGGTATACGTCAAATCTTCAGCCAACCCGCCCAGCGTCGGATCGGTGCCAAGTGCCGTTGAAATCAAATAAGCAAGAAGTGAATTAGCAGCCGTGGTTCGGCTGGCGTCTTCGTCGTAACGATTAATCGCCTCGACAGTTAAGCTGGCGACCACTAAAACATCATCATAGTCGCGACTTAAAACCGTTTCCTCTCCCTCGATCAGCGCATAAAAAGGCGTTTCGTCGTAATCCTGTGGATAGGGATTACGGGTTGCTTTCAATCGAGTTGCTAGCGCGGCTATTGCGAGTTCACGTTTGGCGGTTGCCATTAGTCTTCACCCGTGCCATCACCAGCGGGAGGCGGATTTTTTTGAATCAGCCAACTTGTCTCTGCGTCGATCGCTTTCTGCAAATATTCGCTCAACTCTGTCCCTAAGTCGGTAGTGACCGATTCAAACATCTGCCCTGGACCTGGGCCATATAGCACGGTATAAGGTAACCGGCTATTCGGATTAATGGCGTTCTTCATACCTTGAGAGCGCAATACCTCATTCCTAACTGCAATGAGGTATCCGCCGCTATTCTTTGCGGGAACCCAGAATCCGCTTAATATTTTGACGGGTGTCTTTTTGACTTTAACGACAATCGGATCAGACGGCCTACCAGCACGAAATGGAAATAGAGACGTTAAAAAATTCTCCATTCGTGTTCCAGTTTTCTTGCTCGATAAAATAGCCCTAAGCTGATTCGAGTTAGCGCGATTGTTAAATAGTTGTGCCGGCCCATCCAATTTGCTCTTGATCTTGCTAGACGACAAATTAACTTGCTTTGCTATTTCCTGAGAAAATCTCGTTCTTGCGCGTGAAGCCGTTTTATTCAACCCGCGATAGAGCGCCTTGGTTGCGCCGTTCTTGATATAAGCAAGGCGCTCACGTACTTCATTCAGTTGCTGTTCGTTGACTTCAACTTCAATCATCGCCAGCCCTTACGATAATCCGAGAAAAATAGCCATCATCGGAGTCACGTTTCAGCACGATATATCGATCCGATCCTATGGTAATCACGTCATTTCGACGCGGTATGTTTCCAGCAAGATCAGCGATTGCAATCGTAATGATCGTCTGCTTCTCAATAGCTGACGTGGCTTCGGTTAGTGGATTCACTACGTCTTTATCGACGATAGCGACCACGGTTAATTCATCATCCGTGGAATCAACCGTATAAGTCGCCGCATCTCCAAAGAACGACTTGATCAGTGGAACAGCAGTCCCGTTCATCAAGTCGCTAAAATCCGACATGGGTTACTCCCAACCGAAGATCGAATAAAGCTCAGTCGCCAGAGCTTCAGACCCATTGTTGAGATACGCCCATGCCGTGATATTGCCGCGCATCACGCCAGCACTCCCATAGGACCGCCGATCAGCCTGACTTTGCAAGTCGTGGATGCGGCGGTAGCGGTTTCCCAAACACTTCCAATGGTATGCTTTCCGCCAGTGGCAACACCAGAAGCGAACGCGGCTTTAAGCTGCGAGCCGGTGGTGCGATAGAACACGCGATTTCCATCCGTCTTGGCACCGGTGGCAACAGCGGCAACGGAAAAGACGCCTTCCAGCGCAATAGCGATTTTCTGCCCTGCACCCGTCGCGGAATTCAGCGCTACGCCGACCATGCGATTGATAACTAGCAACTGGCCATTAGCGACAGCGCCGCTCGTCGTGTAGTTGAAAACTTCGCCTTCAGAAAGACTTTGAGCCATGACTGTATCCTCAAACTGAGTAACCAGCCGCCCAATCATGGGCGGCATGATGGAATGGATTAGTTGCCGCGATACTTGTGAACAGCGCGGAAATCGAGCGCGGACACGCCGAAGTCAACGCCCACCAAATAGCTAGTGCCTTGACCATCCCACTCTTCGTTTTCCCGCATGTACGGTTCGGCCATGCCATTCAGGAAAGCGACCTCAAACGTGTCGAAGATGTTCGGATCAGCCAGCAGATACCACGCTGCGGTGCCGTAAGTCTGTCCATCGAGCCGGGCATCCGTGATGACCTCGTAGCGACCGCTGAACGGATTTGGCGGCAAGGTTGCCCCAGTGCCAGCCGGGTCGTAAGTCGCGGCCATGAGCACGCGCGCGGTGTGCTCAAGCGCCTTCGGGACCATCAGGAACCGTGGCTGGATATTCAGCACCGCGCTAGTGTTCGGGTCGGTCTGCTTAGCCATGGCCACGGCAGCGGTATTCAGCGTCGCGACAGTGGGAGCGGTGGATGCAGCCACATAGTTCTTATGGCTTGACGTGTCGAAAAGCGCCGTAGAGTCCTGATTCAGAGTCGGACCGGTGCCATTCAGCAGCGCATAAGTGATGTCGCCAACCTTCCGATTGCCGGCCAGGCCCATTGCGCGGGGAATAGCCGACAGGGCACGCAGATCGTCGTTGATGATCAGCTTGCGAGTGATGCGGTATTTCTTCGCATAGCTCACCAGCTTGATCGTTTCCTTACGATCCGTGAACTTGCCGTAAGTGATGTCTCCATCTTCCGGGACTTCATCCAAGCCGGTGAAGCCGGAAAGGCCGCTAATCTCTGCGGTCTTGAAATCCGGCAAGGTGCCGCGCCGCGTCCAGGTCTGCCACGTTTCCGGGAGCCTCTTGCCACCCTTTCAGCAGCGACTTGTTAGCGACATTAGCAAGGATATTGGTGAAGTCGGACGTGGTTTGCCCAGCAGCGCGATACGTCAACGCGCGAAAGGCTACGGCGTCATCGTCCATCGCTTGTGTGTTGATGCCGTGCATCCGGCAATAATCGCCAGCGAGCACGATCAACCGCTTGCCCACGAATCCACCAGCCCGCGCGCCGTCAATCGACTTGCGGTCGGTCAGGACGCCGGCTTTCACAAGCATCGCTTCGGTAAATCCGTTGCGGAATTTCTCAGTCTGATCTTCGCCCATGCGGACACCAGCACCCAACGGTCGCGGCTGATAAGCAGGGGAGGCGGCGGGTTGAGCGCGACTGGCAACGCCAAAAACTTGCACGCCATCAGGCACGGTTCCTTGGTTGGAAGCCGGTTCCGCTTCGCCGCCCAGCGTCTCCATCACAATCTTGCGAGTTTGATCGGCGCTCCATCCTTCATTCAGCGCTTGCGCTCGAATGCCGTCATACACCGAATCACGGGGGACAATTGGATTAGCAAAGATGCCATCGATTTCTTTCAGTCGATTGCGCTCATCCAGAACTGCTTTAGCGCGTATGGCATCGATTTGACGAATCGGCACAACCGGATCAGTGCCAGCGCCATGATTATCAGTAGTCCCGACTTCGACAGCCGGCGTTTGAGTTTCATCAGCCATTGCATTAACTCCACTTAAAGACCGATTAATTCCAACGGATGCGTCCGCCGGCACCGTTACGACACTTGATTCAAGTAGCGTCCATCCAGTCACGCGGATGTCGTTACTATTTGCTTGTTCTTCAAATTTGTTGACTTGATAGCCAATAGAGATATTCTTTAAAAACCCGTCACGCACATCATTAAATACTTCAATGGCTTTCTTGTTATTTGAAAACCGCAAGACGCCACGCAATTTTCCATCCTTGATTTTAATTCGCTCCACCACGCCGATT
This sequence comes from Vampirovibrionales bacterium, assembly GCA_016712355.1. Classification (NCBI taxonomy): domain Bacteria; kingdom Bacillati; phylum Candidatus Melainabacteria; class Vampirovibriophyceae; order Vampirovibrionales; species Vampirovibrionales bacterium. The sequence goes on from JADJRF010000007.1 coordinate 13,848, forward strand.
GGCTCATCGGTATTGTGATTCCATAGCAGCGGCAATCCATCGCCGGCCCGACTCAAATCAACGGCGTCTGAATCGTGAACAAGAATCTCTCGGCCAAAGAATCGATCAACTGGCGATTCGCTGGATAGCGACGCGGGAACGGTTCGGCTTTCGAGATTGGCTTCCCGCAAATCTAGCGTTGCAAACCGCTCAAAGCGGCCATCTTGCAACGCGCTTAGGTCTCTTGTACTCATGCCGCTTGATCCTGTACTGGAGCCTCTTGTGGCGTTTGCTGTTTCGGCTGCGAATCCAGCGGCGGGCGCACGTCCAGCGGGTCGGCCATAAGCTGCGCGTCAACCGTTGCTGGGTCTCCGCCCAAGTCTCTAATAACCTGCTGTCTGCTTCTAAAGCCGGCCTCGACCATGGCTTGAAATGCTTCGATTTCTTTCTTTGGATCGATCCACGGGATTTGCGGCGGGCGGATTTCAGGACGATAGAGACTCATCTCATCAACGCCGGCCGGTACGCGCAACAGACCGGAAAGCCGAGACGCATCAATAAATCGACGCCAGACCGGCAAATAGAATTTCTCGCGAAGGTAGTCAAAGATACGGCGATAATGCGCAACCGTCTCAACCAGTTCTTGCCGTTGCGCGGAATACGTGCCGTTGTAGTTCTTGGCGATACTGGAAAATCTCGTGCCGGTCCCGGACGCAATGGCCCGCAGTTGTGAATTGCGGAATAGCTCAAGATTCGGATTCGGGCGTTTCGAGTCGATAACGCCGACATCCTCACCCGGCTGTAATCCGTCGAAGATTAAACCAGGTTCCATTGAAAATGAACGGCTCCCGGTTTGGCTCTCTTCGCCAGTCGTAGTGACGGTATCCGATAGCGCCGAATCGCGCTTGATGAAAGCAGTGAGTGCGGCGGCAACTCGCGCGGCAATTCGCTCGCTCTCTTCGTAATCTTTCAGATCATCCAGCCGGGTCAGCACGCCATGGAAAATAGATACACCGCGCGTTTGGTGTAGCCGTTTCACCAATTTAAGGTGCACCACGTTTTCGGCGCGAAGAAAAACCGTATCGAATCTTGAGCCGGGAAGAATCAGTGAGCCGGGATGCTGCTTGAGAACGTAATAGCCAATCGCGCGACCCCAGCCGTCTTTTTGCACGCCGTGAACGATCAGCCGAGATGCGTCGGTTAGATCGAAGGGCACAAAATCAGATTCGAGCCATTCCAGCGCATAAGGGATTCGGCTGGTGTACGGCGCAACGGGCTTATTGACGTGTTGAGCAAATACCTCTCCATCCCGAAGAAAAGAGCGACAGACAATCCGCTCCATTTCGCTGCCTGGAAGTTCGCCGGTCACTTCTGGGTATTGCCAAAACTCTTCCCACAACTCGGCAAGCTGCTTATTGAGGTCCGTCGCCGGATCGCGAGTGCGCGCATTTCTGGCCATCGGCTCGATACCTGCGCCCGCGCCGATGATGTTCGTTACCAGATCGTCAAGGATGCCAATCGCTAGATCGTGGTTTTCGTCCAGCCACCGGCCATACTCGCGCAAGTTGCCCTTGGCGCGGTCCATGACAGCATCCGCGCTTGCCGAGTTGCCGCGCCTTGGATGCTGAGAGGTAGCGGTGGCGGCGTCGTAGTAGCGTTTTGCGCTGGCCAGCCGTCCGAGTGCCAGCATCCGGGAAGCCGCCCAGGACGGCGCAACGTAGGCAATCAGACGGGTTAGCGCGTCCATGTCGCCACCGCGTAGGGCTTCCCAGTTGCCGATCCCGTGGCCTCAGCGATGGCCGCTTGGAGTTGCCCGATATAGGCTTTGAGTCGGGGGAGTTCTGCTGGGGAGAACGATAGGCGCTTGTCGCCGGTCGCAATTGTGACCGCGCGCTTGCCGATGGCAAGTTCCTGCATCGCGGTCTGAGCATCGCTCAGCCACGTTTGCAAGGTTGCTACGGGGATACCGGTAAATATTGACATTCCATGCTTACAACACAAAAAAATGGAATGTCAAGCATCAAAAAACCCGCCATGGGGCGGGTCTGGATATGCAGTTGGATTCAGCGAAGCGGGCCATGTTTGGCTCTAACGTAGGTTCCTTGATTTCTGGAATCCCAAACCACACGGCCTTTTGCGCGATGCTTAGCTGACACTTGATCGGCTTTCAGCCTGGCATGGTACGACTCTTTAGATTCGTTCTTTTTGCGCTCCATGCTCAAAACCCCGGATCGTCAGTCGAACTCGGCACAGTCGGCTTGTCCACCAGAAAATCCTCAAGGCTTGCGCCTTCTTCCTGTTTCTTCTTCAGCCATCCAGGCATCTTCCCGCGCCCGGCCCAGGTGTTCTCCGGCTTCGCCGGGTCCCGGTACTTCGGCGTCGAAGGGTTGGCAACCTTGGCCGGTTGCGGTTGTAACGCGGCGAGTTCGGCTTCCGTTGCCGCCGCTCTGGCCTTGTCGGCTTCAACTTGGGCCTTCAGTTCCTCGATGCGCTCTTCGCGCCTCTGCTCCAACGCCACTTGGACCTCACCGGCATATTCGGCAATGGAATCGGCGATATACCGAAGATCGCCGAAACTCATGCCGTCCAGCGTCGGCAGGATCAGCCGGCGCTCGATGGGAATCGGCGCGTCGCCCATGATCGTATTTTCAGTAGCAATGGAATGCTGTCCAAGAAACATGTCTTAGCCCTCCATCGGAATCAAGCAGCTTTCACGATCGAGCCCAGCCATCCATGCCGGCGCTTTGCCGCGACCGGTCCATGTCTGCGTAGGGTCGCTTGGATTGCGATACTTTGGCGGAAGAGTAGATTGGCCGCGCTTTTTCTTCGCCGGCTCTTCCTGCTTCGCGGGCGGCTTCATCGCCAGCAGTTCGTCGCGGCGCGCATCGAGTTTTGTAAGCTCTTCATCGAGACGCTTCAGTAGTTCGGCCTCGATTTCTTTTGCCTGAACCAGCAGTTCATCGGTCGTTGCAATCGTCAAATACATTGCATTACCCTTTGTAAGCGCCGAATATAGCGCAATTACAATATATGCAATCGGATTAATCTTTGCAATACCCGCGATTGCAATAAAAGCGATTATTCTCTTTTCCGCGCTTTCCGGCTTGTTCCCGCGTCATAATCCCGGTAGCCAGCGCGCGGGCGATACCCGTTGCAGTCTCCCCGAAACGCTCTAACCGATGGTAGAGCGCACCAGGGCTAATGTGATGGGATCGAGCTAGGTCTGTGAATCGCCAACGGTGCTGTTGGTATTCGATGAATCGCGCCATCGTTCGGCCTCGACAATGATCGTCCGGCAGTTTTCGTCAAATTCCACAACGTCAGACATTGGCCCGTGCTGGCCCCATGTCTTGACCGCCTTCCACCCGGTTTCCGTCAAAAGTTCTTGCAACTGGAAAGGGGTGTAATGCCGTTGATGAAACGGTGCGGTTTCCGGCGAATAGGGCACCACATTTTCGTTGGGGACGCTGATCAGCAGCCGGTCAGCGGGTAGCGACTGAAGGAGCGGCTTCGGGTCGTGAAGGTGCTCGATCAGCTCGAAAGCAACCGCCCAGTTGGCTGCGTATCCGGTCCTATATCTTTCATGAAGACACCGCCCATCCAGCTCTTCCTGAGAGTAGTATATTTTCTTGTGGTCATAATGTGATTCAGCGTAGTCAATACTCTCTCGGCTATGTTCAAGAGCGATGATAGTATCAACAGCAGGCTGTTGCGCCATGATAAGGCTGCCGTAGCCGATACCAGACCCGCAATCAATGACCACGCCGTGCACCTTGCTGGCTGCAAAAGCATAGCGGTATCGATGATCCGGCTGTATCTCTTCCAGCGTCTCGGCCACTTGCCGCTCTCCGGATATGAGCGCCGTGGTTTCTTCGGTCCCGCCTTGGCCAGTCATCGCCCGGAAGCGGGCGCGATTGGCTGGAATCACCAGCGGATTGTCTTTGTACCCGTAGACGAACCCGCGCTGATTGATGCCCAGAAAACCGGATTGTTCTGGAGCCATGCACACAAGGCCAGCGCGCTCCATCACGCCTACCCAGTAGGCCACGTTGACGTGGCCATCTTCGACCGCGCCGTTTTTGTGGTCGGCATAATCTGCGCCGAAGACTCGCAACTCTTTTACGCCGATGAAAGCCGCGTAGACCACGATATACGCTAGCGAGTTGTGCCACCAGTTCGAGTGTTGCGGCTGGATATTCTTTCTCAACCAATCCCAAATCTCATTCAACGGATACCGATATACGTGATTGGGCCAGCCGTCTGAGTTGTCGCTCGTAATAATCGGCTTGTTGTGCTTCCACAGCGAAGCGCCATAACGGGGAAACTTATCCGCTTCTCCTTGAATATGGTCCATCACGAACAAAAGATCGTGGTTAAAAACATTGACGCCACGATTCAGCGTCCAAATCTCATCACAGGTTGTGACGGCTTCCGATAGATCGTTCTGAAGCCATGCGCCCGCATAAACGTCGCGGGACTGCCCTAGCGCAACCAGCGCAACGGTTTTAGGAGTGTTTCCGGTCGGATGTTGCCATTTTATCTTATCCATGGAGTTCCTGTTTGTCGTCGGATGAATGAACTGTTGCCAGTGCGGATTGTGGCTTTTGGAGCGGGCGCGGAATGAATAGGCCGTGAATGATTGATTGCGGCCCAGTCAATCGGCCTTGCGAGTAAAGCCGCCAGCGCCAAGACGCGAATATCCAGCGCCTCATTTCTGCGGTTTGCGGGCAGAAACCACTCTCGAACTGGCCTGCCCTTAATGTATTTCGTTCTAACCTGTTCTGAGGTTAGCATTTCAAAGTAATGTTTATCATAATCTAGCGGAAAATGGCAATAGCCTGGACCGGTCTCCTTAATCTTGAGCCGTGCATACCATGCGTCTTTTCCTGAATCAGCGCCAACATGCCAAACATTCGCATTGTATTTTTTACTCTTTGCGGCTTTTGGCGTCCAGATTGGCTTCGCTCCAGGCATTCCCTTTGTTGGGTAGATATGCCGACCAATCCGTGCGCCGCAAAATGCGTAGACCTGTGCGGTATGATGCCCGCCAGAATCCACACAACCAGCCATGACGCGCAGTCTTCGGCCCGTTTCGGTCTGGTAGATGCCTAGCAAGAATTCATCGAGGTCATTCCATACTTCATTTTTGGCTGGATCGCCATGGAATACCCGATATTCAATGCCCCACGATTCTGGCGCTTCATCACGTGATGATGCTCGCCACCCGACAATCTCAGCCTCCAGTCGGTCCCCTTGCACGTCCACGCCAGCAGTCAAATACAGGATTCTTTCTGGTATTTGATCCTTGCCGTAATGCTCGCGACGCCCCATCAGTGAGTCAGGGTCGGCCTTTTCAGCGTCTTCCTCCCACGATTCTCCCAAGCTGGTATTGACCCAAGTCTTGAGCAATTGCGGGTCTTGCTTTGCAAATAGAAACTCTCTAGCAATATCGGCCCATTTTCGCCATGGGCTATAGAGTTCGTTGATATGGAACCCGGCGACGCCGTTAAAAGGCATTTCAGCTCGCCATTCTCCCATTGCCAGCATTCGCGGCTTGTGACTTTCCTCGATTTCGACAGCGCATTCCGGGCACACCATGATCGCTCGATCAGGCTCACCGGGAGGCCAGCGGCAGTTCTCCCATTTAAAGATATGGAAGGTTCCGCAATGCGGGCAAGGCACGTAAAAATGGCGTTGGTCGCTATTCTCATACGCCATGTCAATACGAGACGCGCCTTTAATGGTCGGGGTTGAAGTCAAGACAATGCGACGATTCCAGAACGTTGCCGTTCTCTTGATCGACAGATTCACCGGGTCACCTTCACTGCCGGCGGACGCTGGATAGCGGTCTACTTCGTCGCACAACACAATGCGGATCGGGCGGCTGGCAAGGCCAGCGGGAGAATTAGACCCGGCAAGGGTTAGGTGCCCGCCGGCAAAGCGTTTGTGCAGGATTGAGTTACCAGAATCGCGAGAGCGTGGATCGGCTATCTTGTCCTTGAGTGCCGGCGTGTCCCGAATCATCGGCGCAAGGCGGTCTTTCGAGAACGCCTCTGCCATGTGCTCCGTAGGTTGGAGCATGAGAATAGGCGCGGGGTCTTGATCGACATGAAAGCCGATAATCGCTTTCAGAATCGCAGTTTTCCCGATTTGCGCGCTGCTTTTGACGACGACGGTATGGATTCCTCTCTCGGATACCGCGTCCATAATGCCTTTTTGGTATGGGGCGCGATCCGTGGAGAACTGTCCCGGTTCGGCGCTATCCTCAGCACTCAGTTGGAGATATTGATTCGCCCACTCGCTGACCGTCAGTTTCGGTGGCGGTTTGATCGCTTTGAGCGCCGATTTCGAGGTCCGATTTAAGGCAATTTCCCATGTCATTGTCATGGTAGAGTTCTTCTAGCGCGGTATGGATTGCGTCTGTGAGTAGCGTTTCGACCTCAATAAACGACTTTCCGGCCACCAGTGGCGCGTATTTGTAGGGGATCGCAATCATCTTAGCCCGGAAAGCCGAAATCATTCCAATCCAAGATGCTTCTACCTTCTCGGAGGGGATTAAGTGGCCTTCGAGTTGTGCTTTCTCCAAGGCAAGAATATCGGCCTCCAGCTTTACCTTTCGCGTCCGCTCCGTATCGTAGTCGGTAGGGGGTTCATCTGATTTTTGGCGAGCATCCAGCCAAGAAATAACAGCCGCCGTCTCGTATTGATTGCCCTCCCTGCCCAGTCTTTTAAGCAGGATCGGCATACCCTGTTTTGCCCACTGAGTCAGCGTTTCTTCAGTGGTTCCGAGAATATCCGCAAGCTGTCGCTTGTTGACTATCATCTAAAAGGTCCGTTTTGTTGTGCTGTCGCTACAGAAATTTCGGGCTCCGCGATACCTGCCATTTCTATATCTGCGGAGTACCTTTCATCATCGCTCAAAGCGTTCTAACGGGAATAATCACGGATCGATCAATATCAGTCCGTCCCAGATCAACCGCGCCCGTGGTGGAAGTGGATACGCGATGCGTCAAGATCACGGATGTTGCCCCTTCCGCAACACTATATTCCACGCCATAGGTCTGATCATAGCTAGTTCCCGTATCGTCAACCATCGTTCCAAGGTAGGTTGAATCGGTCACGATGGTTCCACCCACAATAGACGCGGTATGCGCAATAATGGTTTCCCCGGTACGCAACCAATCGTCATAGTGAAAGAATTGCCAGTCTGTACCGTCTGGGTCAATAGGATCGTTCTTAGAATTGACCGGCTTTTTCCCATCGTGCGTATAAGCCATGGCGTGATTTCCTAGAGATACAGCTCAAAATCTGGTGGAGTAATCAGGCTTGCGCCGTCCGAGTGACGGACATAGAGCCGGCAAGATTCCATGCAGACCACTTGCATGTATTCATCACCTTTCACCGGCTTTTCAGGTTCGGCCTTTTCAGTGGCCAGCACAATACCTTTTTCATCCCGTGCCGATCTTGCCGCGATTCTGCTATCGCTGATTTGTCGCTCGATCTCAGCGAAGTAAGCCTGCTTGTCGAATCCTCCAACCACCGACCGCTTGAACGCCCGCATGAATCGCCGGATAAAGACTTGTCCGAGAATATCATGCCTTGGCAATAGTGGAATTTGCGGAATCAAGGAAACTCTCACCGCACCGGCTATGTCGCCGCCGGATGTCATGAGGGTTCCGTCCGGCATTTCTGCCTCGAAACCATAGCGGTCTTGTAGGAGGATCATCCTACACTTCATCAAACGCCAGAGTGAGCGTCTCAGCAGTCAGCGCGCCGTTGGTAGCGGTAGACGCCACGCTAATCTGCAACTCGATGATGTCCCCTACATACGTGTTATCGTCCGCCGGGACGAATGGCCCCGTATCCGTTCCGTCTCCATCCAGCGGAGAGCCGGATGTATAGCCGAATAGACTGGAGCCACCGCTCATCGCCGTATTGTAGTGCGTTCCAAAGGTGGTTCCCAAGTTCTTAGCCGTACACGCGACGCCGGTCCCGAACCCGCTGCTACCGTCCGAATACCAACGCATATTGCTGATATTCGTATTCGGCGGCGCGTCCATATAAGCGCGTAGCTTTTTTACATAGCTGTAATTCGTTCCAGCGCCGGGCACCACCAGCGGATCATTCGCATCCACCGCCGTCGAACTCGTAGAAGCAACGGCCTTGAATCGCACCGTGCCTGAAGTTTTGTTAACGCCCGTGTCAGCGTCGGTAGTCAATTCGTGAATCTGAATCGTTGCGGCCATCGGTATATCCTCAATTTAAAACGGATCGATCTGAATTCGGTATGACAATGAATCTGTCTGTTTCGCTAATCACAATATATCGATCAGTTGGTGTAATGCTAATGACGCGCCCGGTAGGCATGATAATCGACGAAATCAATCCGATGATCGCATCGAGAAATACGCCGCTAGCCCTGCTTTTCTGTAAAATCCCATCCAGTGAAATAGCCGCGCTTCCAATAATTCCAACTATCGAATCTAGTGAAACCGTGCCAGTTTTCGCCGATTGAACCAATCCATCAATCGACACTGGTGCGGTTTTCGCGGACTGCACTAATCCATCGATGGAAATGATACCCGTTTTCGCGGATTGCAACAAAGCGCCAAGATTGACAGTGCTCACGCCGGTCACAGACAGCAGTGCGTCCAAGCTAGCCGTTGCCCCAGCGACCGGTACCGCTACCAGGGCATCCAGCGATAGCGTGCCGGTCTTGAGCGCCTGCAACAGCCCGTCCAGCGCCGTTGTGGCCAGCGCTTCCCCGGCACTCACGATGATCGCGTCTAGTGACAGTGTGCCGGTTTTAGCGCCCTGTAACAGCCCATCCAGCGCTGCAACGGCGGACGCACTACCCTGGATGAAAGCGTCCATCGAGGCAGTGACGGACGCCGGCTTTTGTATCAAGGCATCGATAGAAGCTGTACTCACCACGCCGGACTGCAAGAGCGCGTCCAGCACTACCGACGCCGAACTGCCACCGCTGATGATCGCGTCTAGGCTAGTGGACGTAATAGCGCCGGACTGCAAGAGCGCATCGAGTGATGCAGTCGCACTAAACGTCTTGGAGATAATCGCGTCAATGCCGGTCTGTGATAGATAACCGGTTTGTAACAGCGCGTCGATTAGCGCCGTTGTCGATTTTCCAGATTGCAGCAATCCATCAAGCGATGCAGTAACCGTTGAACTCCCACTGACAATTGCGTCTAGTCCAGACGTTGCGCTAAACGAACTTTGCAACAGAGCATCAACGCCAGAAGTGGCCGCAACGATAATGGCAATCGCCGCGTCAATAGAAACCGCGCCGGTTCTTACGGCCTGCAACAATCCATCCACTGAAACAGTGGCGGATTTATTAGTTGCATTAAGCAGCGCGTCTATTGAGATGCTGCCTGTTTTAATTGCGGAAATAATTGAGTCAATGCTCACGGTCCCGCTAAACGACTTTTGCAGCAATGCACCCAAGCTAGATGTTGCGGTTATTCCAGTTTTTTGAACAAGCGCATCGATTCCGGTTGTCGCTGTTACGGTTGTTGAGGTACTTCCTTTCACCTCAATCGCGATGATTGTCCACTTTTGCCCAGTTGGCGCGGACATGCCAACCGTTTTTGATCCCACCGCGCCGGCGTCTGGAAAATATGCGATAGCGACGCCGTATTGCGCACCGTCTCCGGGATAGTCTGTAAGCGCGGTTGGGGTGCCGCTAAAATTATTCGTGAACGTCTGAGTTCCTGAAACCGCATTCCAGTCTGAGACGATCACGACAATCGCCGAATTGGCCTGCGTTGTCGTGAGAGAAACAGACGGATTTCCGCTCGCTCCAGTCGCAACGTTGCTCGCGCCAACTCCATCTGATCCAGAAAACCGCACAATGTTTCCGCCGAAATATTCGCCTGATCCGCCTGAAGAAGAGAATGAAATTGTAATGGTCTCAGCGGACGGAGCAACATATGTCCACCCATAAGCGGGAGAGTAGTCGACTACTACGCTAGATCTTTGTAGCGTCGCGGAAGCGGCACCGTTTTCTGTGATCGATAGCGTTTTATAGGAGTTTGCGGATGACGCTACCGAGACTAGCACATCATTAGAATTGATCGCTACAGCACTCATTGCGGTTTTCGGTGTAGTAGTGCTATTGAATGCCGTAGCATATTGAGAGACAAACGTTGGCGCAGCCATTACCCCACCTCCACCGATAGGTTCTTTTGTGGACCATAATCCAGTAGGGTCTGGTGGAACTGTCTGTACAAGCGATTCAGACCACGGCGATGGTGGACATATTTCAAGCGGGTCTCCGCATTGATAACCGGTTGGCGGAATAGCCCTTGCCCGTGCGCTAATGACCTCGCCCGGCTGAACGGGAACATCGAGAACATATTGAGTGCCTGTGATGCCATTTGCGCTGACTCCATTTGCTTCAAGCTCAACCGTCGTTCCGGCTGTCCAGTTCTGGCTTGAATCCCACGCGAACGTGATATTCCGGGCGTCCGCGACACTCGCGCATAAAGTCAGAACGGCGGTCAGCAAGCAAGTCCAAATACGAGCCTTGTCTTTGATTCGCAGCATCACGAAATCCTTTATTAGACTTATACAGCCTTTTTGCCTTTTTCTCGCAAGCATCTAAGGATTTCCCGACCAAGGCGGCAACCTCGATATTCAACCTTGTTTTCCAAAGCCTCATGAGTTGGCGCTCTTGATCGGGAGACCATCTTGGAAAAGGCATCTTACGGGCCGGTGCGGATCAGGTTGATCGTCATGCCTGCCGGCGTCGTGGGAGTAGTCGGCGCGTAACCAGCGGTCGCTGTGACCCATCCAGACCAGGCCGACACTAGCGCGCCATTCACATTCTGAGCTGCAACCTCTACTGGATTACCTGGAGTAGCGGTTACAGTCGTTGTCCAGCTTGGCGAAGTAAGGCTTGGGGAAACGGTCTCCGCACCGCCGTTGACTCGATATTTTGCCGAGTAGCTGGGCGTGTCACTGGGATTCCAAGTTGGCGTAGTCCATCCTACCGTGAGTTGGTAGGTATCAGCAAAAGCAGCAGAAGCCGCCAACATCAAAACAATAGCAACAATGCTTTTCATTTCATCACCCATCTAAAGCCATGGGAATATGGGCCATGGCATCCCAGATGCAACCCAAGAATTCATTAGCCATAATATAACCGCCATTCCATTAACAAACGCGGCAACAATAATTGTTTTCAATATCCTGTTTTGTGCAATTTCATCGTTTTGAATGTGATTCAAAACGGCAATCTGCATTTCATTGACTTTGCTTGTTACGTCGTTTCTTACCGCTGAAACGTCATCACCAATTTGATGTACCATGGATTCCAGCTTTTCGCTTTGTTTTGCGTTGTACTCGACTCTTGCCTTGAGTGCCGCTATATCAGCGTCATGAATACGTATGAGATTCGTCATTTCACGATTTGAAATGATCAGCTCATGGATTGCGCGGTCATCGCCTTCCATCACGGGATTCCCGGCACGTCTGGCAAACTCGACCCGACACACAACGCCCGCCAGCCTTGCACTTTTTCTAGATACGGCCCAACGGATCGCATCCATTCACCAATGCTGATCGCCCGGCACATGATCAGCTCAGCGGTTTGATACTTCGCGTGCTCAACCGCCACGGTTTGATCCGTAACTTGATCTACGAGCGGTTGGAAGCCCATACACCCGGCGAATAAACCGCATGTGGCCAGCAATAGGGTTCTCATTTTGCGCGCTCCTTCCGCTTTTTCGCATCGCGTCGGCGATTCCGCCACCAGGGCCACCAGCCGCCAAGGCGGACTCCGGAATAAAAAGTCCAGGCAAGCGCTTTAGAGAATCCCGCGTACTGCATCGCCCGATAGAAAACCTTGTCACACTGCTGGCGAGTCAGATATTTCCCAGCAACGCGGTTATCCTCATAGAGCTGATCATGTGGAGTTGCCGGCACATCGTAGTCGTGCTGATCGCCGAACAGAACCGAGAATGCTCGACCGAAGCTAGCGCCGTCGATTTCCAGCCATTTTTTGCAGCGGATGATTCCTTCCACTGGGTCAATAAACCGGAAATCCGCAGTCAGCCTTCGGTATCTCGGAGAAACATAAACCGTCATTAATTCATCTGGAAACCGATTTTTGTCGATCATTTCGGCATCTCGTTGCAGAAATCAGGGCGAGCGTTATTCCATCCAATGCACTCCGCTCCAGAATAACTATATGGCGCGCTATCCACAAGCGGAGGCGGCTGTGAGCACGTCCACTGCGCGGACTCTTGCGACCACTGCCAAGACAGCAACCCAGCGCCAAGACCGCCAATAGCAAGCCCGACAGGGCCAGCAGCTAGCCCTCCCAGAGTCGCACCGGTGCCGATCCATCCGCCCCAACGGGCACCGCCAGCGACGGCTTTGCACGTCTCGACATCGCCAGCGTCTCGATAGCCCAACGCGATGCCTTCCAGTGCGACCTTAGCGACCAAAACGCCTGGGAAGCCCAGCGGGTTCAGTTCAACCGCTCCAGGTACGGACTGCAATACCGCCATTGAAACCCCGGTATCCACGACATGCGGAGTCACCCACGGAACGCCGTCATCGGCAAGGCAAGGAGCCGAAACGGCGCAAGCAGCTAGAATTAATGCTTTCATGGCGCCCCCAACAATCGGCCAATGATCGCAAACAGGGACAGTCCATGGCGAGAAAATCAGTGTCATCGTGATTGCAAAGAGAATAGCGTCTTTCATTTTGTCAGGTGCTTAACGGCCCACATGACCGCCTCTTCCGTTTTCGTCTTGGCAAGAGAGAGTTCACGGGATTGACCGATGCTCTCAATCAGCTCATGCAATTCAAGCCCCTTATCTTTGATTGCCTGCATCAGGTTCTTTTCGTCATCACTCAGCACCCGGTAGGCATGGCGCATGACGTTGTTGACGGTACGATCATCACTTTTGCTATCGACAAAATCAGACATGTTGTTACCTCTTGATAATTTGATCAACAACCGAAAGCCACCACTCGGAAACCGCCACTTGTTCCCAATAGGCGGATTGGTATCGCGCGTCGGCCATGGCTAAGAGCATGTAGAGATAGTACCTCATGGCTGGAATCCATCGCGCTCGAACAAGCGACGTTCCGCCAGCCGGCGGCGCTTCAGGCCGGCTAGTGATACTTTTTTTCCGGTCTTTTGGTCCGTGGCCTTGTCCCATCGCTCGAACTGCTGTGCGGCGGCGGCGTACCAATGTTGGTTCAGCAGGCGTAGGAGAGTGGAGCCTTTGAGCGCGCCTAGCCCGACATTGAAAGCAAAGCACACCAGGGCATCGAACATCGATTGAGTGATAGGCGCTGTCACCAATGAGTTGACGGCGGCGGCGAACCGTTCCAGGTCGCTACGTAGCAGATCATCGGATTGAGCCACCGTCAGCGGCTTCGAGAATCGCTCTCTAGGCAGGATTCGATGGCCCCAACCAATCGTGGGATGCCCGGCAAAGTCACAGTACGGCACCGAGGCCATGCCGCCTTGCGGTCCCTGCTCGAATTCGTGGAGCAGGTCCAGGGCGGCTTGGGATGGGGTCATCGTGTCAGTCTCTATCAAGAGCGGCCTCCTTATAGCATTTCTCACAAAGCGGTTGTGGGTTTCCAGGATCGCCCTTAACTGTCCACCGCTCACGAGGAACGAATATACCGCAAAAACAGCACCGCTTGATCATCAGAATCTCACTTATTGTTGTCATCATACACCTATTTCGATCATTTTATGTGTATTACACAGGTCAGCAGCCGGTTGGGCGGCGCGCTCATATGTCCTCGAACACCCATCCCGCTCCTTTCTTTCGAGAGGGTCTAGTGATGGCAATAATCCGAAATGGGAACTGTTCAGCGGCGACGCGGGTCTTGGCGCGGGCATCGTCTCGCCAGTAGCCTTTGACTTCATGCAGTTCGATTTCTCCGCTGGCCAGCATCACCACGAAATCCGGCGTGTAGCTCACGCCCTTGGCGATTCTGAGCGTGATTCCCTCGAAGCGATACCAAAGCACCTCGCCCAAGCAACGGCGGGTTTCTAGGAGCTTTTCATATTCCGCTTCCGTGGCGTTGCGGACCCCGGCTTTCATGCGTCCCAGGGCGAGAGTATCGGGTTTCTTGGGTTGCGCTGGCGGATTGGCCGGAGTGAGGCGAAAGGGGGATTTAGCCGGCATTGATTCTAATCCTCCTCACTTTAGGCCATGTGTACATCAAGCCGCGCTCCAATCCACAGATGCAACGTGTTCCCCATCATCCTTTGCGTTGAAATGCTTGGATGGATGATCGCCATGAACGAATTCCAGTAAGCAAAGATTGGCTACATCAACCAGTAATTCAAGGTTGCCAATATCTTGATATTCGCGCAATCGCTTGCTTGCTGATTCAATGCGATTGTATTGCGGCCTATTCGGATCGGCCATGCTGGCATACCTGAATCGCCCAACCAGCAGCCGATTACGCATGAGTCGCTCAAATTCTATCGACCATTCCGAACAACGCAAGGATTCTAGCGATTCCCGCTTGGTTCCATGATGATCAGCGTGAATTCCAGCCGTCAAACGTGCCCGCATGTATTCAGTATTCGTCATCGATCCATCCACCAATCCTCGCCAGCCTGATCAACTCTTGCCCGATCCGCGCCGCTTCGGGTGCCGTCATTTCCAAGTCTCGGCTCCCCTCGATCCGAATCAGATCGCCGTGGAGACTGAGCATCCCTTCCGCGAAGACATCCGCACCCCTGGCGCCGTAGATGCGCGTCACCGCGATTTTTGACCCTTTATCGGCGCTGTTCTCGGATAGAGACTCGATGCCATGCTTGAATCCGTGGACGAATGCGGCTTTGTAGTGCTCACCGCATTTTTCGATCACGTCCAGTTGTTCGCCGTGCAGTTGCAGGACGCTTTCGACATAACCCCAGTGTGCAGCCGCCAGCATTTCAGGTTTCATTTATCCTCATCCTCCATTTTCGCAATCTCATCAAACATGGCATTGACGGCGGCAACGATCAGCGGCCATTCTTCATAACCCACGCTTATCCGACTCCGGCCATCGTCGTGATGTTGGGAAAGATCGACAAATAACCCGCCGCCCTCGTCCTCGATTGAAACAGTGGTAGCTTCTTCGCAATAAATCGGTTGGCCCACCGGTTTAACGATCAACGAGTTCGTGTGCAAACTATATTTCCCGCTCATGATTCATTTCCTCTTCAGCCAGAACGGCTTTAATCCCATCCGCGAATAAAACATTCTTCGCGTCGCTAAAACTGCGCACGACCGCCGCGATACCGCCGCCATCCCGAACCGCTGCGAGATATTCAAGCTGCTCTTTGGTGGGTTTTTCATTGTGCCGTTTCACCTCCAAAGCAAAGAACTGGCCACCCATTAGCATCCCGCTTAAATCCGCTTTGCCTTTGCTGCGCGGAATCTTGCCCCGCAAATAGAGAAAGTAGAACCGCAGCACCCGCCCCGACGGGTTTTTCATGCCGCCGCCGTTGGATCGCTCAAACCATACGACTCGCCCCCGCGCTTGTTCAATTCTCAGGTAGTCGATGATCTGGCCCTGAATATCCTGTTCGGTTAGTTTAAAGCGGGCGCTCATTTCGACGTTTCCTCAATCGGCTCAATCTGTGCCGGCCCGAAGATATGCAACAAGCCAGGCGGCTCATCGAAGTCGAACACGAACCGCTGTTCGCCGTTTCGAGTGATAAACACGGCGAGGATGGTTCCGGTTGCCTGATAGCTGCCCCCGACTTTGCGCGCCCGGTCACCGACCGAAAAAGTTGCTGGCTTCATGGCTTCCCCTCAAACGGTAAATTTTGCGATTCTAGGCGTTTTCCTGACGTACCCTTGGCACCCCTAGCGGCCTCCTTCGTAGCGTGGCTTCCTGAGCCGATTTGGCGGCTTAAATCGCCAACCGTGGCCCGTAGGCTGGATAGGTCTCCGTCCAAGACGGCGTACAGGTTCTTCGGGAGCCGGTTGGAGCGGCGCGGCGGGCGCTTGCGGTGGCCGGGCATGGATCACCTCTCCGGCTCGATGGTCACGATTTCGATTCGATGCGTTTTCGCGCAATCCTTGCAGATAACCGCCATGCCTCCAACGTCGCCGTCTGGCCATGGGTGCTATAGATCTGGGTTGATATTAACTGAATCGCTCATCCCATAGCTCAACTCAAAGTCTTAAAAGTAGTATTTCCGCAAACATCGCACAAATAATAATCAGTTGATAATACCGATTTAGAGCATTCTTTAGTATTCATTAACCACCTCACTCCAAATCTCCACTACATCGCCGTGTTCTTTGCATCGGTAAATGCTAAATGGCTTTCCATCAATTATATCTATAAAAGACATGACGGCTCGCTTGCAATTCGGACAAACCAAGATTGGATCACGGCGCTGGGTAAACGCAGTTCCTAATCCATGCCGATGGCTTACCGAATTGAGTTTGACCATCATTGCTTCTCGCAGTATCTCAGATTTAAAAGACACGGGCAATCCTGGAAAACCACTAACCCGTATTCCTCAGATTGCATTCTCGCAACAAAGCCTTTCTTTCCGACACAGCGCGCTTGCTTGCATTGTTTCGAGTAAGCGGCGGGCGGTGGCATGAAAAGAACCTTGTCGCCGTACTTGAATCGCTTGTCTGGCTGTAGTGGTTGGTAATTCTGGAATGCGTAGTTCATGGCTAAAGATCAATTCCTCGATTGTTTCTTTTCGTTGGTGCCGGCAAATCCCATGACGGCAACCCGCCAGCCATGGATTCAAAGCGGGAGTATTGTCCAAGGAATCGAAATGGGATAATTCCCAAAACGCCGCCGCGATGTTTACGAATCAGCAATTCAGCGAAACCCTTGTCCGGGCTGAATCGGGGCTGTAAATCTCATCCCGGTATAGCATGGCGACCACATCAGCGGATTGTTCCCACTCTCCAGAGTCCCGCAAATCGGAAAGCATCGGGCGCTTGTCTGTTCGTTCTTCGAGTTTCCGAGAGAGTTGCACCAGCGCGATAACTGGACATGATAATTCCTTCGCCAGACCTTTCAGCGCCCGGGCGACGGTCGATTGCGCGTTCTGGCGATTCTCGCCGCCGGCCTCCACCAGTCCAGCATGATCGACCACCACCAGATCGATATTCCCCTCACGCCGTTTCAGCCGCCGCGCTTTCGAGAGAATATCGGGAAGCAGCGGGGAGCCGGTTTCGTCGAACCAAAGTTTAGCGGATGACAATTGCGAAACCGCAGATGTTAATCGCGCCCAGTGCTCATCGTCCAGTTTCCCGGTTTGCAACGCGCCAAGATCGATATTTCCGGTATTAGCCACCAGCCGTTCAACTTGTTCAGCGTTCGGCATCTCGGCGGTAAAATAAGCCGCTTTGCCGCCATCATCAACAACGCGCGCTGCAATCTGCAATCCGAGTACGCTTTTACCCATTGCCGGACGGCCAGCGACCAGATATAGCTTTCCAGGTTTCAATCCGCCTGTTTTTGAATCAAGGTCAGCAAGGCCGGTCGGGGAGCCTTTCGGCGCGATGCCCTCGAATCGTTGATCGATGTCATTGACAACATCCGGAAGCAAAGTCTTGAGCGGCACTAATCCAGATTCCGTTCCTGCCCCATCCGCAATGGATTCAGTGGCGGATTTTAGTTTTGCAAGCGCGGTTTCGGCGTCATCCCGCATGGACCATTGCTGCAAATCAGTTCCAAGCTGAATCAATTCACGCCGACGCGCCCTATCTCGAACGATTCTCGCATAGGCCAGCACGTTCGCGGCGCTTGGGGTATCTCTTGCGGCAGTCCCGATATAGGCCCAATCGCCATCTTGCAATGCCCTGCGCGCTTCCAGCCATTCCGCAATCGTGAGAACGTCAATCGGCTGTCCCGCCGAATCCATGGCGGTCATTGCCGAGAAAATCCGCCGATGCAGTTCATTCGAGAAATCGACAGCGGAAACGATTGCCGAGACTTCGGAGAACGCAATCGGGGAAACCAAGATTCCGCCAATAACTGAGATTTCTGCTTCAATACTGGCCAGCGGTTGATTTTCCATCAGCGCCCCTCCATGACTTTCAGGATATTGGCTTGTTCGAGTAGCCAGTCAAATGATGCTGCCCATGGATGAGCATAGCCTTTTTTTGCCGGTACGCCACCGGTCATGAGCGAATCTTTCAAAACATGATCGATTAGCCTTTCCCATCGATCCAAATCACCGTCGATTTTTTTGAATAGAAAATTCTTGGCCGCTTCGATCCGATTGTCTGGCCAATGTCGCAATTCAGCAAGCCGATGCAATCCATGGCTAGGGCATTTACGGTTCCAGATTTCCCGCATTCGTTCGACGGCTTGAATGTCTGATGGCGAGAACGTCAGCGGTTCGTCAACCATGAGAACGGCGGTGGCGGTGGCGGAACCGTCGCGCGCGACAGTTACCACCTCCTCCTCCAATCTTCCAAGATCAGGAGCAGGAGCAGGAGCAGGAGCAGGAGCAGGAGCAGGAGCAGGAGCAGGAGCAGGAGAAGGGGCATTGCTTTTAGCATTGCTCTTAGGAATGCTCGTAGCATTGCTCGTAGCATTGCTCGTAGCATTTCTTGGCGGAGGCTCTATGTCGTTTTTCCTTTCCCATCTTGCACTTGCGGCTTTTCTTGCCTTGTCTGATCGGTCTGGAGCATGAACCACGTATCCGTTGTGCTCTTCCCAGTCATGAAGTTCGTAGACGCCGTTCTGAGAGTCCAAAAATGCCAGCTCGACCGAGCTTTGTGGTCAGCGCCCCCGGTGCCCCGGTCCATCTTGCAGCGATTTCTATAGCCCTGGAGTTCATGCCGACGAGCTTCCCGGTTGGCTTGTTGATTGCTGAAAAACACCATAATCGCTGTAATGATTCAACTCCCTGATACCCTAAATCTTCTTTAAGAACTACTGTTTTCCAATGATCCCAAAAACTTACTGAAAGCCTAATATCAGAATTCATTCCATCCACCACTCGCGGTTAGCTTCTCTTTCCGAGAGTTCAAATGCGTGTAAATACGGCGCAAGCTCAGGGATTGCATGATTAGGGACGATTCCACAATCCACGAGATAACCGCAATTGACGAGCCGCTGAATGGATTTTTCAGGCCATCTCCCCGGAAGAGAGCGGATCATGTTTGAGAATTGACGGTTGTTTAGGAGGGTTATCAAGGCGACGAGATCAATCTTTGTAAGCCGCTTATCATGCGCGGCTGATTCCATGATGAGCGCATTGAGCGCCAGCCGCTCGTTGACCTCTTTCCAGAATCGCCGATCTTCGAGTTTCACGACATTGCTAGTCTTAGCATTCATGACTGCCCACCAATTCGCATTGCGCGATTGAAGGCGTCTTGAAATTCTGAGAATGAGGCTTGAGGATTGTTTCTGAACCAGCACCACAACGCGAGCATTGATAGGCGGATTCATGATTGGCCTCCCCATTGCGCCGCCATGGCATCTGCAATTCCTTTGTATGTCCGGCTTCTATTCTTCCATCGTTCGGACGATTGCGGCATTTTCCATATTTTATTTTCTCGACCAGCTACCACTTTCGATGGCTTCAGCTTCGGAAGTCCTTTTAGCCAAAGGCATGTTGCCTTTGTTTCTCCGTGCCCATATTGCCATGGCTGGATTATCTGGTCAGGCTTCCGGATACGGCTGGATATTATGCCGACCGGGTTTTCAAGAGCAATTCGAGGGATTGGTGCGGAAAGTAGCAGTCGAACGAATTCCAGGGCCTCGCCCTGTTCTTTCACCTTGCTCTCAAACCATCGCGCGCCGCTAGATGCAAGGTGAGTGCAAGGAGGGTGAGCAATCATCATGTCCCAGCCGTCTTCTAGGATGGCTAGAACGTCGCCCTGAATATGCCACTTTGGTCCCCTTCGCATCGAGAATAGTCACATGACCATGCGTCATGACCTACGCAGAAAGGAAGGCATCACGCACGGTCGCGGTGAATTCACAAGCAACAAGAATTTTCATTGATGGCGCTCCCACGTTAAAAAACTGGAAGCAGGAAAATCAGATATGTTATAATATAACATTGGTCAAATTCCTATCTGGTTAGGGATATTGGCAAGACGTGCCGGGCTGGCTGCGTCAACAGCCTCCCCGGTGCGCACATGCTAGCAGCATTGCCGTATTAATCCCAATATTCCGCTCTAGGCTTCATTGTTTATTTTCTCCTTTCCTAACCAACTTAATAGATGGAGGATTATAAAAATAGCGATAGCATCCATCATCTTCTATGATAATCCAATAATCGCTACTCTTATTTGGGACATGATCGATAATTCCATCGACGCAATAACCTCCACCCAATTCAATTTCAACGTAATCCCCTGCCTCGATTCTCTTATCTCCAGGCGTATAGCTTTCCTGTATCTTTGCGATAGCTGCATTCAAACAGGCCGCTAATCCGCTACAATTTTTCTGGCGTCTCTTGAATTCCAGTGACTTCAAGAAGTAGCGCGGCGGATGATTCATGGGTGTAATGTTCAAGCATTGTTTTCACTCATCTGGAGTTGGGCAAAATACGCTATAAAGAACGTCTTTTTTAGACAAATCTTCTTCAATTATATGTAAGCACAATTGGCTTAAATATAGAACTCTTTTTATTAGCTTTGATTGGTATCTTTTCAGCTTCTCAATTTCTTTGTCTCTTTCTAGCGCCACATTTTCAACCGCTTTATTCAAACATTTCCGCAATCCTTCACAGTCTTCCGGCTTCTCGACAATCCTTGTCATGGAGAGAAGGAGGTGAGCGGCGCTTTCATTCGTGTAATACTCAGCCATTTTATTTCCTACCTTCTTGTCGTTTAAAGAATTCCGCGTAAGACGGAATGGGCATTGGACGATTCTCGGATTGCAATCTTTCCATTAGTTTTTTCTCTCTTAATGAGAGAATCTCTCGTATAAATTGCTCGTTTTTTTGTACTTTTCTATATAGAGTTTTAGTACATTTTTCTACTTTAATATTCCTAAGAGGTTCTCCACTAACATCAATGTTATCAAGGTCTGTAGGCTCTTGGCCTTTTATCCACCATAAAGTCGCTTTATTACTGATTGGTGCTGGTCTCCATCTCGTATCTGAAAATAACATATCCTTGTTTTCCATGCATCTTAGCCGCCTAACCGTGGATTGCAAATTCTTTCCAAGAGCTTCCGCATAAAATAGCGACGATTTACCAGGATTATTAGAAATAATTGGAGTCACTTCATGAATAAATTGATCAAATTTTTCAGCAGAAAGAATCGCTATTTGTTCATTAACAGTAATTGGATTTTTCTTTTTATACAGCGATTCATCTATAATAAAATAACGCCAATCGTTATTAGCGTATTGATATTTTCCTATAACTCCAATCTTTATTAACTCATAAAGCGCATATCTAACTGGATATGTGCTTATCCCGCATGATTTCTCTATATTTCCTCTGTTGCAATTAGGATTGTCGCGTAGATAGTCTATGATGATTTCAGAAGTAGTCATAACGGCGCGTCCAAGTTTCCGGTTAAATCAAGCATCAACTGGTAATCACGGTAATGCACAGAGTACCAGTATCCACTCTGGTAATAAGGCTGTTGCTTGTACTTTAACAACAAGCCTTCAGACTTTAAGTGCGTGAAAACATCATGCTCAGCAATACACATGATGGCAGTGCTGAGCAGGTTATAGCGCGGTATCGTTCGGAGGTATACCGCTTCCAGGTCGTCTTGATGATTATTCGGCATCAGCGAATAATAGTTCTTCGTTCGTCTCTTCGATCCATCGCCCTTGTTCGGCTGTCCTTAGATTCTTGACCGCTTGCCGGTAATAGCTGGGCTTTAGTTCAGCGCCCATGCCAAGCCGATTGGCCATTACGGCGCAATAGACTTCAGACCCGACGCCCATAAACGGGGTAAAGACCCGCTCGCCTGGATTACTCCATAGCGTCAATACCCGGTCAATGACATCCAGTTGCAAAGGGTGAACATGCTTTTCGTCTTCACTATCGCGCGCTTCTCGATATGGCAACACGCGGTCAGTTCGAATATCATCCCAAAACGCGCTGGCATATTGCCGCCATATCCAATGGCTATAGCGGTTTTCGGTTTGCTTGCCACTCCAGCCGCGATACTGCATCAGTTCATGTGGAATTTTACGATCTCCCGCATAATCGAATAACCCTTGAGGGTGTTCTATGGGGACCGGATTATTTCCTTTCTTTCTGAAACAGATTAGGTAATCTGCGCTGGCCACGCTGCACCTAGATGAATCATCGACGATAGTCTTGTGCGCCAAGTTCTTTTGCATGGTTCGATTGCGAACCGCGAGTGGCTCTTTCCAGATCGAATAGCGAGCGATATATTCCCATCCGTTTTTGATATGCAGTCGGATAATATCTCCGGTAAAATCAATCAAGGCATCGGTCCCGCTATTTCCGGTCGGAACATCCATGCAATGCACTGCGGTAATTCTTCCAGGCATTGTGATTCGATGGAGACCTTTCACAACGAATTCATAGTGCTTGAAGAATTCCGCGTAATCATCATTATTAGACAGGTCTTTGTCGTTGCTGCTGTAGTGATAGAGCCCGCCGAACGGTGGAGAATATACCGACAAGTGAATGCGATTATCAGGAATATCCGCCATCACATCGATGCAATCGCCGTTGTAAATGGCGTACTTGTCGTTAATGGTTTGGTCTTTTATAGCCATTGCGGAGCCTTTAACGATAGGGTGTAGTCTCCCTGCTTTTCTATAGTCAGGGCGTTATTCATTTCAGCGACAAGCGATTGAAACATCCGATCTGCCTTGCTTGACTTCGCCGACAAGTTTTTTATAACCTCCTTATCTCCTTCTGTCAATACAATATCAACCTTCACCGACTTTTTTTGCCCGAATCGATAGCAACGACGAATGAGTTGATAATGCTGTTCGTAGGAATGTGTCGGAAAAGTCACTACATGAGAGCAATGCTGGAAGTTTAATCCCCATGCGCCAATCTTTGGCTTAGTAATGAGAACTCTTTCATTGCCTTTCGCAAAGGATATTAGCTTATTCTCTTTTTTGTCGTCGTTATCCTTGCCTGAAACTTGAATCGCATCTGGAATAATCTTTTCCAGGTAGTTTCCCTCTTCGTTCAAGTTGCACCAGATAATTGCGGGTTCTCCGGTATTTTTCACAAGATCAGCGACTTGATGGCAACGCTCATTGACTGTCCTATTCCGCTCTTCCCGTTGCTCTTTCAACCCGATTGCCGGAAGCTCAAACAGCATGTCTTGTCTAGGCTTACTTGCTTTCACAAGATGTTGCCGTTCGATCAATTCAGGCAAGATAAAAGCGCGGTCATCAAATCCAAGGTCTGATGGTTTCCGAATTGACCTAGACCAGCTACAAACCCATCGCCAAAAAGAGTTCTCCGCATGGCCTTTCAGCCGCCATTTAATAACCTCTCCGTGCATTCTTCCGGTTGCCGAGTTATTCAAGTCATTCTTGAAAAACCGATTCAACATATCCATGTAACCCAAAAATCCCAAGGCTTCGGATGATGTTCCTAGTTCTGTAAAATCATTCGGCGCGGCGGTGGCGGTTGCTAGCAGGCGGTAGGGGATTTTGCGCATGAATGCGGTAATCTCCCCGCGCCGTGTGCCATCAAATGATTTGAGGATGCTGGATTCATCACAGATACATCCGGAGAAGTCGGATGGATCGAACTTGCTGAGCTTTTCATAGTTCGTCACGGTCAGCCGATGCGCGGTCCCGTCACTGGACGCTTTCAGTTCGATACCGAACTTCTCGGCCTCTTGAAGCATTTGGAAAGACACCGCCAGCGCGGTCAATATCAAGACCTTTTTACCCGTCTTGCGGGCCACGTTTTCAGCCCAAACAAATTCCATTGGGGTTTTCCCAAGGCCGCAATCAGCGAATATTCCGCCCCGACCTTTCCGTAGTGCCCACTCAACTAGCGTTGATTGGAAGTCATACAAGAAATCCGGCATCCAGACAGGATCGAACCCGAACTCATAGCCGATTTGCGATTTCCTGCTAAGAAATTCATTGTAGGTCATGTCCTCGCCGAGACCAGGCACATCCATAAAAATAGGATGTTGTATGCTTGGCCTTTCGCTATAATCACTCATTGGCTAATCTCCTGATAGATTGGCTTAACTGGCCCGCCCGGTCTACACACCGGCGCGGGCTTTTTTTCTTGCATCACTCTTCCCATCTTTCACGCAGCAGCTTGACCGCGAATTCTGCAATGACTTGGCGGAGGTGGTGCCCGTTCCCTGTAATTCTTTTCAATCTTTTGATGATTTCGTGTATTCAAGCTCTTCGATAAGCTGAGTAGCGGCATACACGCGCTTGCTTAACTCGTTCTCAGCGTCTTGTAGTGTCATTTTCTTCAATTTTGCAAGGTTCATTTGAGCGTCCAGTTGTGTATGAGTGCCCGGATTACCCGCCGGGTACGGGAGGGACCATGAATCCCCTATCCGATTCTTCGCTGCTTATGCGACAGCCTGGACATCGGCATCAGTCCAGCGGCCCCAGCCGGTGAGCGTGGGCGACGGGGAAAATTGACCCCGTGCTTGGACGCGGCTGTTTGGTGTGGGCATTCTAATTCCCCCGAATTCGGGGGAATTAGAACTTTCCGTCACTTACTCCACGGAAGGTCTGGACGAAGCTCCGGCGCGGTCATCTCTCGCCCGCTGGCTGCTTCCATCTTGACCGCCAGATCGGCGCTCATGCGACGAGTGCCGTACTTACATTGACGCAAGTACGCGAGGTTCGTCCCAGCCGCGCGAGCGACATCCTCGACTCGTGCGGTCCCGTGCTTATCGAAAAATTGTTCGAGGTTCATGTCGCTATGCTAGCAATAGCTGCAAAAAAGGTCAACCAAAAAATTACAGCAATTGCTCTTGCATGTGTGCAGCAATAGCTATATGATTCATCCAACCCGCCGCCCTGGACATCAGCAACGACAGGTCGTCTGGCCATTCTTCCTTTGGTGGTTCCCGCCGGTGCTGGATTCGACTCCCACCGGCGGGATTTTTAAGGAGAACGACATGAACACAATTTTTGAGGATCGCACGGCACGCCAGCGGATCGCGGCGGAAATGATTGTCGCCAAGATAGAGAGAAATCTCGCATTGCGCCGTTTGCAGGATCAAGCCATTCAACTCGCGGATCGTCGCCGATTTGCCCGAGCCATGATCAGAAACGGCGTTATATTCATCGCCGCCGCCGTATCGATCTTCGCCCTGATTTGGTGGTTCGGACTATGAGCACGTCGCCGGCGAATATGCACGATTGGGAGTTCGAGCGCGAGAGCGCGCGCGATGCGGAGATTAAGCAGGCTATCGCTGAACGGATTCGCGAACTTGAGCAATCCAGCGGGCACAGCGAAGACGCCCAAGAATTTATGGGCGACGTGCTATCAGCCATCGATGATTCCGGAATCTTGAGCGAGAAATTCCACTGCTATTTATTCAAGTTGTGGCAGACGCGCAACGCACAAGACGAAGAAGAAAAGAAGAAAATGGCGCGGGCAGCACAAGTTCTGGCTAACACCATTGCGCCGATTATGAGGGACATCGTGTCGTCGGACATCCACAAAGAATTCGGCGCATGAAAAAACCGCTAGGAGTTGTAGCTCCTAGCGGCTGAAACCAACAATGAGGAAAGACGATATGCAGACGAAGATTATACGCATCCACGCGCCACGGCGCAACCCGCGCCATCCGGTGCGTGGTTACAGCCAGCCAGCACTGGACGCCTTGACGCTTAAGGCGCTGGCGGAACTCGTGGTGGATGTGATGGAAGAACGTGGCGCGATTCCGCCAAGCCAGCCTTGGGAGGTGAAGTCATGAGCAAGTTTTCCAAGGCTGAACGCAAGACCGCGAAGCTGCGGGCGGCACTCTGTGGAACCAGTGGGAGCGGCAAGACCTACTCGGCGCTGTTGCTTGCGCGTGGCCTCGCCGGAGATAGCGGGAAAATCGCGGTCATCGATACCGAGCGCGGGAGCGCCAGCCTGTATAGCGATGTGACCGATTTCGATGTCGCTGAACTAGCACCCCCGTTCAATCCGCGCCGCTATCGTGAACTGATCGCCGAAGCCTCGCGCAGTTATGACGTGCTTGTGATTGATAGCCTGAGCCATGCCTGGGCTGGCGAGGGTGGTGTGCTGGAAATGCACGACAAGGCAACCCAAGCAGGACGTGGCGGCAACAGCTATACCGCGTGGCGAGACGTGACCCCAGAGCACAACGCGCTCGTGGATGCCATTCTAGCCGCGCCCTGCCATGTCATTCTGACCATGCGAAGCAAGACCGCATACGAACTTCAGGAAAACGAAAAGGGTAAAAAGACCCCGGTCAAGATCGGCCTAGCACCGATTCAGCGGGAAGGGATGGAGTACGAGTTTACCCTGGTGTGGGACTTGTCGGTGGAAAAGCATATCGCCACAACTAGCAAGGATCGCACGAGGATTTGGGACGGACGGCATGATGTCATCGGCGTCAAGCATGGCGCGGAATTAAAGGCATGGCTTGAATCCGGCAAGGTTGCGCCACCAGCACGTCCAGTACCAGAGCAGGTTCCCATCGAACCGCCACCGCCCGTGCAAGCGAAAGACTTCCAGGCCGATATCGATTCGTTCGATGACGAAGGAAAGATGAAGAAATGGCTTGTGGATACTGCGCAAGACTACGGGTGGACAAAAGAAACCCCGGTTTACATCTCCGTCAAAGCCGCATGTTCCGAACGCGCTATCGTCATCGCCAAGAATAGGGCAGTAAAGCAACAGACGGAATCTCAAAATTCCGATGAATTCGAGGCCGCTCTCGGCCCGGTGCAGGACGTGGAGTAGATGCCATGAAAAACATCGAAATCAAGAATATCGGCCCCATTGCATCGGTCACGATCCAGGTCCCGGAAGCGGGCGGCGTGGTGGTGCTCACCGGGCGCAATGGCAGCGGCAAGAGTCACGCCCTGGAGGCCGTCAGCGCCGCGACCACGGGCAAGGGGAAGCCACCGCTTAAAGATATGGCGAAGAGCGGCATGGTCAGCGTCCCCGGCGTCATGATGACCGTAGGACGGTCGGTGCGGCGGCAAGGGGAACTCCAGGTCGAGACCCTGGAGGGGCGTCTCTCTATCGCGGACCTCGTAGACCCAGGATTCGTAGACCCAGAGCGCGCCGACGCCAAGCGCATCAAAGCGCTGGTGGGACTCTCGAAAGCTGACATCAGCGAGGGCGACCTGCACGGGTTTCCAGAGAATCTCACCAAAGATTTGAGCCTGGACGATCCAGTTGCCGCCATGGCGGAACTGCGCAAGCGGCTCAACATCGGCGCGAATGAGTACGAGAAGTTATCGGCGAAGGATGAAGCGGCTGCGACGGCTATCCTCGAATCGCTGACTGGTGACTTGGATACGCCCATCGATCCGGCGGCTGCACAAGAACGGGTCACGGCGGCAATTCGGGCGGTTGACGCACTGCAAAAGCAGTCCGAGTTGTCGGAAGCGGCCAAGGCTCGGATCGAGGCGGCGCGGGAGCGGCTGGCTGAGTTGCCGGATGTCAATGTTGATAAGGCGCTGCAAGAAGCGGCGCGACTTGAAGTCGAGACCGCACAAAAGAAAGGCGCGCGCTGCAACTGAAGACTGAATATGAAGAAGCCCTCGCGCAATATAAGCAAAGCGCGGAAGACTTACGCATTGCTGGCGCTCATTACGACTCCAAGTCTGAGCAAGCCAAACTCCGCTCCGAACTGGAACGGCAGATTCAGGAATCTCATGTTGATCCGCCCTCCGCCGATGCACTCGCCGCCGCCGCCGCTGAACTTGAGGCCGCCAAGGCATCGCAAGCAAAGGCGGCTCGACAGCAAGTCATGATGCAACAGCGGGACCGCGCGGACGCCTTGAAGCTCAGCGCCCAAGAGTACGCCGAAGAGGCAAAGGAGTTGCGGGAGAAGGCCAAGCAGACCGATGAAGTCTTGTCGGAGATCGTCGCCGAGATTCCGGCTTGCCCGCTGCGGGTGGTGGATGGGCGGCTGGTCACAGATACGAAGCGTGGTGCCACCTTCTATTCAGACCTGTCAGCCGGCGAACGGTGGCGGATCGCCTTGGACATCGCCATTCAAGCGGTGGGCACCGGTGGCCTGCTGGTCATCCCCCAAGAAGCTTGGGAGGGACTGGACCCGCAGAATCGGGACGCGATTGCGAAACAGGCGAAAGCGGCGCGTGTTGTTATTTTGACGGCCGAATGTTCTGACTCAGAATTGTCAGCGGAAATGGCTTGAGTGGAGACTAAAATGCGAAAAGTCATGGTTTCAGAAGAAAAATGGTGCAATGAGCACAAGCGACTCGAACGAATCGATCTATACGAGGCGTGGTTTCATCAGTTTGGAAACGATGGATGCGACGAGAACAACTCGGTGACTGTTGCGATTGTCGAGCGGATTATCGACGGGAAAGTTGACATGGTGTTTCCGGGCAATATCCGGTTTGTTGATCAGCCACAACAGCAAGAGAAATGGCCAGAAGAAAGAACGGCAGTAGTCGCATTGCTCAGGGAGATATGCCAAGATCACGGCGACAATGATTGGCCTGACAATCTGCATCTTTATGATGTCATTGACAAGCACTTGCTGAGGCATATTGAGCGCAGCGCATAGGAGAACAATCATGTACGAACTCATCAAGCACTTTCCAAACAAGCAACCAGCGATATTGCTGGAAACCACATGTGAATCCATGGCGCGGATGCGATTAAATAAATCCGCAGCGCTATTGAAAAAGCATGAATCGCTTGAACTCAAGCATGACGGCGAACTGATCGAATATCGACAAGCGCCTCGTTATGGGCACATTAACAATTTCGACGATGCATCGGTTGGAGCAATGCCATGAAATTTCGTTACTATATTACCGACTTGACGGAAGGAACTGTTCTTGGAACCAATAGTCGTCAAGTCGCTGATCATTTCTCGGAATGTGATGATTATTTCGTCATCGATGCGCAAGAAGGACTATTGCTGCAAGACGATGAAGAGTGGGAAATCAACGATGCGGAGATGAGGGAATAATCATGACAACAATATGGCCGGTAGTTAGGGCGCGCATGAGTCCTGTTGCTATTAAAGCGACGCGGCCACGAATCAGCGTTGATTGGATAAAAGCGATACTGCTAGTAGCTGGTGCTGCGGTGTTGTCTGTAGCGATTATTTTGATGAATTGGTGAAAAAATGATTGATATTCCTGAAATTGGAAGCGAATGGATTCATAAAAATGGAAATCATTATGTTGTACTCGCCATTGCTAATGAGTCAGCAACACGAGAAGATGATTATCCAATTATGGTAATTTACTTCAACATGAAGACAAAAGAGGTATGGTCAAGGCCGCTTTCTAGATGGCATGGCAGTATGACCATATACAAATGCCCATGCTACGAGGCTAAGAAATGAGCTGGTTTAAATTCGTGACAGGAGACCGCGTTCGCAAGATCGGCGGAAGCTATCAAGCGGACGGAGAAATAAAGGCCGCATTTCTCGCTGATGATGGGTCGGCTCGGTATGTATTTCGATTCGACAATCCTCCTGGGTTGCTGCATATTTTCAATGAAAATCAGTTGGAGATAATATTGCCTGATTTCTTGCCTAATTTTAAATGAACATCAAAAGCCTAACACCAAAACAACGCAAAACTCTGGAAGGTCTTGCAAAACTAGGCCGTCCAGCTAAACGACTTGAGATTGCGCAATCTGGAGGAATCGATGGTACTCAGGCCGCTCATGCGCTAAGCCGGCTTGAAGCGTATGGATTTTGTGAAAATGATGACGAATATCAATGGACGATTACCGATGCTGGAAAATCGATATTGCTAAGCCTGGAAATCGAAGATCGGGAAGCTAATCAGCCAACGGTCGTCGATTCAGATAAAGAATCAACTCCAAGTCTAGAAGACGAAATTAAAGCATTGCGCGGAAAATTCGATATACGCCTGACTTTTCAACGGCTGATGCTGCTTTCGTCTGCAAAGCACTCAGTGAGGAACTAGCTGATATGCCTTCTATATCTATGATTCTTGCCAAGATGGCGAGATATTGGGATGGGATGAAAACATGATTATATACAGAGTTCAAGACAGTTCAGGGCGCGGGCCGTGGAAGCCTGGATTCTCTCACCAATGGGTCATAGATAGACCGGATCATTCTAATTTGATTCCTTATT
Source organism: Vampirovibrionales bacterium (assembly GCA_016712355.1). Taxonomy (NCBI): domain Bacteria; kingdom Bacillati; phylum Candidatus Melainabacteria; class Vampirovibriophyceae; order Vampirovibrionales; species Vampirovibrionales bacterium. The sequence continues at coordinate 44,043 of JADJRF010000007.1, forward strand.
TTCAGGAATTTCCTGACTTTGATCCGGTAAAGGAAAGGCTTCATGGGGAAAGTTTGGGATGCGGATGTTTGTCTGTTCCTCAATTAAAACGTTGGTTTACAAAGAATGAAATGTTAATTCTTAGCTTTCATGGTTATCGCGCCGTTGGAGTTTGCGCTGATCGCCTAATTAGAAAAAGTGATATTCAGTGCATATTTGCTGTGATGGGAATGATTAAGGATAAATCGTACAGGATTAACCTTTATTGAAGATTAGGACCATTTGACAATGGCAGACACGACACGCGAACACATGCTTGAATCCATCATCGTTGATCTTTGCGAAGCGGAACTGACATGGTATGAAATACAGGAACGTACTGGACTCAGCGAAGAGCGCGCTAAAGAAATGGCTAAAGTGATTGCCGATGTGTTTAAACGGTATTTCAGGGAATGGCTACTAATTCTAAATCATGAAACACAGCCTTATCTTCCCAACTGCAGTGATTTGCGAGGTCGAAAAAGGATCAAAGGATATGCTTTGCACAAGGCATAATTGGCATTTTGGTAAACATATTGATTATTCTGGAAGAGAAATAAAGGGGAGAAGGATTGGATTTCATAAGTGGACAAATCATATGGCCGGGGAGGATGTCAATTCACTTTACTACCACGAAATCCAAACTCGAATTCTAGACTCGCGACTTGGCACTGAATTCCCGCTGCCGACCTATGCAACGCCCGGATCGGCTGGACTTGATTTGCGGGCGATGATTGATGAGCCGATAACTATTTGGCCAAATGAAACAAGGCTTATCAAAACCGGCCTGTCAATCTACATCAGCAATCCAGGGCTAGCTGCGTACATTCTGCCGCGTTCCGGACTCGGCCATAAGAACGGCATCGTGCCTGGAAACTTGGTCGGACTGATCGATAGCGATTATCAGGGCGAACTGCTGGTCTCGTGCTGGAATAGAAGCGACGATCAATTCAAGATCAATGTCGGAGATCGTATCGCCCAACTGATTATCGCACCGGTGGTGCGGGCACAATTCAAAATCGTCGATCAGTTCGTGGTCAGCGAGCGCGGTGAGTTGGGGTTTGGGTCGAGTGGAGAATAAGACATGCAATTGATAGAAGAAGTAAAAGCAGAGCTTGAAAGAGCAATAAATAAATTTCCAACATGGCCTACCGATCCGCTCCATGCTCTAGCCGTTCTTGGCGAAGAATACGGAGAACTCAACAAGGCCATGCTTCAACTTGTATACGAGCCGCATAAGACAACTGCGGAGGATGTTCGCATGGAAGCGATTCAAACCGCTGCGATGTCGATCCGGCTAGCGATGAGCTTGGATTCTTACCAATACAAGGGGTGCGATCAACACAAACAATCGCATATCGAGAATGACAAGCGATGAGCAAAAACGCTGGATGGTACGCGGAGTTGCACCGCTGGGAAGAAGGATTATTTCCTGGCGCGGCATTTTGGGATGGTGAAAATGGAGTAACAGCCTACCCATCTGCGAATGGGCAGGCCCGTTTGATACGATGGAAGACGCCGATAAGTGGGCGTGGGATAACGATCCTGATCTTTAGCGCAACAATTCCTCAATCGCCTTACCGCGCCCGCCCTTGACCGTGGCGAGCGCGTCTACACGAACTGCGCCCAAGAAAAACGCTTTTGCAATCTCTCGGAAGCCTGCGAAACCCGACTACAGTCGGCTTAGTCCGGTCGAATCCGGTGAACTTGACAAGCACCTCATCGCCGATTTCAAACGCCGCAATGTTGCAAGGCGGGTAGACGATCAAGACGTTGGTCAGCGTGTTCGCAGAATTCAAGTCAAAAGCATCTTTCTCGGATTGCAGCTTGCGGCATTCAGCAGCATTAAGCGTCACTGAGCATGTGCCGGCGTTGGTATTCAGCGCCGTAATCACTCCGTAGCGACAATAGGGCTTCCACTTATATTTACCCGGCTCCAGCGCGAGATGGTAGAACACGGCGGGCGGGCTGATCGAGTCCGTCAGCCGCAGCTTGCCGTGTGGCGCGAAATTGCTTCCAGCGGGCGCGATGTTGAGCGAGCGCTCATCGTAAATGACCACTCGCTCTGATGTGGTTCCGGCGTCAATCGTGGCGGATGTCTGCTGGTACGCATCGATGTAGAAGCCTGGCACCTCCATCGTGGCGACTTCTTTACCGACCGCCAACCCCAGGGTGTAGGTCGCGCACCAGCAATCGATGCTAAGCGCCGCCAAGGCCGCCTTACGCGCCGTGATTTCCGTGATCCTGGCGACCCCGGCAATCTTTTCCGCCATCAGCTTCTCATAGTCTTTCTGCGCGGCCTGTTCCTTCAACTTCGCTTCCGCGTACTTTTTAACCACGTCTTGCAACCCGTTCGGCACGTCCGGGTCGGTATGCGGCGCTTCGATCTTGTCCAGCTTGGCTTGTTCCTCCTCCCCGGCTTTCTTGGCCGGATCGGGCGGAAACGTATAGGTCGTCACCGGCGGCGGGTCCGGGTCAGGCTGGACGATCAGTACGCACCAGAGATGGGTTGCGGGATTTTTCGGCGCGTACTTGTAGGCGACGCCCGCCGCCGTGGCGGTGGATGACAGCAGGGCGTTCACATAGGCCGTTGTGCGCTTCCAGCCGGCCAGTGTGGCACTAGGGCTAGTGGTCCCGTACTTGAGTAGCTCTTCGACGCTAAGGGCGCTGTAGCCCACGTACAGCACCCGCTCGGCGGGTGTCGAGTCGTTGTAGCCGATGTGCCCGGTCTCGCCCGTCGCGGCTTGGTTATTGAGGTGGACCCGGCACACGCCGCCCAGGTCGGAATCGCCGGGTGAGCGGGTCAAGAGAATGATCTGCGCGGTAGGCATTGATCAGGTCAAGAAGCGGCGCTTCTTGCGCACGATCCGGGTCAACCCATGGAAGCCCGGTTTCCGGGTCATTTTCCGGGTCTGGCGTCAACGATGGCGCGGTGCTGTTTTCTTTCGAAATAAGGTCGTTTTGCCACTGCTCGATCACGGCGTTATAAGCCGCTTCCGCAATCGCCGAATCATCTTTCAGCAAGTTAAGCGTGTTGATGGTTTTAAGAGAAGCGCGGCATAAGCGGATTCTTGCTCTTGTAGTTTTGAAAGCTCTTGATCATATTTTGCGGTGTCATAGAGTGGGCGAATCTTATAGAGTCCGCCGCCGGTTTCAGACAAGATAATCGCTTTTCCCATGACTACGCCTCTTCTACCTTCATCCATGCGCGTCTTGTCGTAATCTCATAATCAATAGCACCCACGGTCCATGATAGCGTTCCATCAAATACCGTGTCGTTCGGATGCAGGTTAGGATTAATATCACACTCCGCAAAATGCTTGAGTTCTTTGTCGAATCCAGTTCGATAGACGCCAGTCAGTGTTACGGATTGCGGATAGAATGAAACTGGAATCAGCCTCCCGCGCACTTTGATTTGTCCCGTTCTCGGCATCCTATCGGAATCAATATCCCACATGAGCGCTTGAAGGAATTCGCCCATGGTTTCGACGCCGCTTGAATCGCGCAAACCGACGTAAATCGCCAATCGCCCATCATTCGCTTTTCTCTCGTATAGATCATCCAGCATTGCCGTTGATGAATTCGGAATTACAACATCAATCCATGTGGATTGCCCCAATCGGCGCTGGCATTGAATGATGGAAAAGGGATATTCGATCAGTGTGCCGCCGGTTATATAGAGACGATAGATGGTATTGGAATCTGGTGTTGCACTTAAATAGGAGCGAGTGGCTTTGATGTGGTGCTAGGAATCCCTAGAGCAAGCCCTAGAGCGAGGCTTGGCGCTTGCACCGTGACCTTAATTGTTGGGACGCCAAGTCCGTATTCCAGCGCCAGCCCTGGAGGCTCGACAATGACCGCTGGCGGCGGCTCCAGTAGCGCCAGCGCATAGCAATTTTCCGTATGATTCGCGGACCACGACAGACTACCCGATGAATCAAACACCCATAACGTTTTGCTGCTATTGACGGGTCCAGCGACGTAAATATTACCATCTTGATCGAGTTGCAGGGCGCGAACATCGAGAATAGACGTAATCGGGAATCCGCCCGTTGTTATTTCTGTTCCGCTAGAATTGTATTTCTTGACATACCCAAACCCGCAAACGTAGATATATCCATCAGCGCCAACCGTAATAGCGCGGTCTGTTTCAAAATTGTCAACCGACCATTGCAAAGTGCCTGAGCTATTGTATTTGCGCATCGTATAGCTTCCATTCGATGCGCCGCACGTATAAACATTTCCTGAATCATCAACAGCAATGCCGTTGACGGTGGCCCCGTGATTCGCGGTCCACTGTTGAGTGCCTGAGCTATTATATTTTCGTGTCGTAATGCTGCTGGACACGCTGCCGCCCGTGTACACATTTCCAGCCGAATCCATGGCCACGGCAAACACATAATCGCCGTGATCAGCAGACCAAGACAACGTACCCGATGAGTTATATTTCCGAGTGGTCTTGCTGTCAATTCCAGTTGCGCGCCCGCCACCGATACAAACATCCGTCGAATTCGCGGCGACCGCATAAATAGTGGTTCCGTGGTCCTTGTTCCACTGCAATGTGCCGTTTAAGTATTGTCTAAGTCCTCCATCACCACCAGATGCCGTGCCGACGCCAGCACTGTATAAAAGCTGTTTATGGAGTCTGTGGAGAGTCCGTATATAGCGGCGCTACGTGAAATAGAATCAATCGACGATCCAGCAAAGCTATAGCGCCGGATATTGATGTTGGTTGCGGTGGCAATGCCGGCGGTATAGACGTAACTCGTCATTCGGATACCTCCATGATCGACGATGATTTGTCGATAAATATGGTAATCTCGTTGACCGTAAACGTTTCTCCGTTTCCTAAATCAGCAATGTCATTTGGACGCAAATAAATATCCACGTCGCAACGAATACGCCGTTCTCCGTTTCTGTCATTCCTATAAGCGGCGTTCTTAATAGCGATGGTATTGTAATTATAAACGGTCGCTGATTCTCCGTAGAGCGTGATACTGGCGTTTTTGCCCCCACGATCCACCGAAGCGCCGCTCAAATCAACTGCAATCCATGGATCGATCTGTTCAATTCCGTCATTAAATCGGACGCCGCGCCAGATCGTGATGGAATGACCGATTTGATCCAGAATCGCGGTGAGCGACTCTGCATCCGGTATCTCGCAAACGTAAGTCGCCGATGTGGTTGTTTCAGAGATACGCAGCCGTATGGACTTCAGCTTAATGGAAATTGACGCATCATCGTCAAAGACTAGACGATGAATGACAGGGACCGGCAATCCAACATAATAGCGAGTAATCGTCGGAATCCCTAGCGACAATCCTAACGCTAGTCCTGGAGGACTCACATAGACCATTCCTGATATGGTCGGAGTGCCTAGATGAATAGGCAGTCTTAATGCCGGAGTCTGGACTTCTCGAACCGATAGACACAACGCGCCAAGCGCATTACCCGCAACGTCTGAAGTATTCGTGCCAAACGTGGTTGCTTGCCAATCAATCGCATAGCCCACAATACCAAACACCGTGCGAGTCGCCGGCCCGGAACTTCCGCCAGATGGGACCACGCGAACGCCATAAATCGTATCATCCGAGTCAATGGAAATTGCCGAAAGCGTGTAATTCCCGAATCCTGAATCCTTGGTAATGAAGTTTAGACTGGAATCGTATTCGTAGAAGACATAATACGTTCCGCTTAAGCTCACGGGCGTCATAGAGACCGCAAAGTGTCCGCTCGATAGTTCGACAATCCCCGTGCCTTGGCTGTTATAGCTACTATCGTTGACCGGTCCTATTGCGCCAGCGACAAAACTACCACTGGCGTTGTATTTACGAACTGCCTGTACTACTCCGGTATTCCAGAAAAATCCAGCGATGAACACATTCCCGGATGAATCCACAGCAATGCCGCGAATCGCCGAATTAAACTCATTGCAGGCACTCCAAACGATACTACCGTCCGATGCGTCTATTTTAACAAGGATGTTTTCAGTATAGGGGAATGCCGTTCCGCCAACATAAATATAACCGCCACGATAGACTATCGGGCGAGGATACGGATTATCGAGGTGAGGCGATGAATACCCGGTATCGGTTGACCATTGCAACGCACCGGATGAATTGTATTTTCTGAGATTGTAATAGCCAGTTGCGCCGGGCGTCGTTCTGACAGTGCCGCTCGAATTCACAGCATCGCCATAGACATAAATATTCTCGGAATCATCAATCGCAATACCGAAACACGCCGCGCCGTGATTCGCATACCATAACAAATCGCCGTCTTGATTAAACTTGCGCGTAGTCATCGCATATTCAGAATACGCGGATAGGCTCTCGGTATCGGTATAATATTTGAGGTCCGATGCGCAATACTGACTGCCATCATCGCCCAGCACAATTCCCCAGACGTTTGAGGTATTGCGCCCGAAATAGATTCGATTACCTTTCAAGTAGGGATTGCCGGATGAGTCTATTTTCTGGCCGAGAGGAAAATCAAGACTAAAGGCCCCCTCACAGCCAATCGCTAATAGCGGCTTGGCCATGATTAGGGCTTATAGAAGAGCTTATTGGTGGCGTTCCAGTTGATCGACCAATCCGTACTGACTGAGATCACGTCCGTATCATCGGAGTTTGGGAGCATTCTCCAAACTACCGGATTCGTCACGCCGCCGAATGTTCCGACTGCAACGCAAATTACTTGTCTGAATGTGGCGGTGAGCGATGTCCAGGTTAAATTATCGTAATTGATATTGGAATTCGTGACCACGGGCGTCGTAAGTTGCTTTCCGCCCACCGTATAACCTCCCGTAGTAGTCAACTCATTATAGCTTGGGTCAGTGCTGTCATTCGCGCCGTTGTCCCATTGCGTGTGCGCGGAATTGAATGTATAGCCCGATGTGACTAGCCGAATACGGAGTTCCGAGGTGTCCAGATCAAGCCCGCCCGTGCTAATCAGTTTCCAAGCGTGATCATACCAGTACATTGCAGCAGTCATGATGTTCCGTCCATTTTGGCGATGACTCTAGCGCTGATATTGAGCTTATTCTTATTGACGGCGGTCGCAAGGATGACCTTTGAAGATACCAGCTTCGCAAGAGAGAGTCACCTGGCTGTAATGGCTAACGAGGTATTTGAGTTTTTGCAGAATATCCAGCGACGGATTGACGATATCAATCGTGAGCGTCTGATCAGATTCCGAAAACCGGTATCGTACACAGATACCGCGCCGTCCAAAGTATCAACAACGCTCCCCGGCGATTCGCTGAATAGGGATTATTGACCCTCGCGTTATGAATGAGTATAACGCCGTCTGGATCATACGTTATCGCGGTAATTGAAATCATATTGACCCCAATAGGAATTGCTCGGCGTCTGAATTAACTCGCACGCGAATGTATTTCATAATTTGAAACCAGATTGCTTCCAGGTGAGGCTCTAAACCAGCGGCCTCTACAGTAATCAGCGCGTCGCCTCGCTCTATTCTTCGCGTTTCAGCCTGTATTTTTTCAATCGTTGCTTGGGTGAGTTGCTTTTGCAGCTCCAGTGCAGCTTCGCGTCGCTTGTTCTCAAGATCGATTTGTTCTGTGATTTGCAGCTTTGTGTAAGTGTCGGCGTTATTCAGGTTTCCGAAAAGAGAACCTATTAAATCGCCAGTCCTGTTAATCGCGGTTTTTATTGAATCAAATGCGGCCTCGACTTGTTTTGTTTGCGCTTCTAAGTTCAGCAACATTAATACTAACAAACGCATCAATATTCTTGATTCGTTCGTTACTAGCTATTTCCTCCATTTTAATGCGGAAGCTATCGGCCTCTTTCGTTGCCTTTTCTACTTTCTTCGCGTTATCTTCGGCGGAGGTTGAGACAGCAGCAAAAGCGCCAGTGGCTTTTACCGTACCGCTTCCAACTTGCTCCGCCAATTGCCGTGCGATTTCCGCCGCTTTGCCGGCTTCCTGAAATGCTAAAGAGACGTTGACATTATCAGGAAGTTTTAATTCCGGCAATCCTTCCAGTGTGCCGATATATTTTTTTGTCGAATCATTGGCGTCTTTTGTCTTTTCGTCAATCTTGTTGAGTTGCGCTAGTATGCCATCCCATGAACTAACCGGGACCGGCTTTGCGAGGAAGTTAACAAGATCGGTATATTCTTTATCGGCGTCTCTTATGCTTTGTTCATATCGCGCGATTTCCGATATAGCGCCGTCAAAACTGGTTACTTTTATGGTTGATGGGGCATTATTCTCAAGCTCTTTAGATGTTCCAATCCATTCGTCTACCCGATTTTTTAGCGCAACAAACCCATCGGCAATGTCGGCAGCGGCGGTTCCGGCTGACGCGCCCTCATACCCGGCTAGCCAATCCGGCCATGACCAATCCGCCAGCTTATCGGCAGGAATCAGGAATTGCGCAATAGCGCCCGCCGCAACGCCAAGCGCAACCGCTATACCGGCTGGACCTGTGATAGCCGCCGCTGCTAGCAACGCCTCCGCTTTGAGCGCCGCTAGTTCTGGTGTGACCTTGCTTCCGAATGCGATAAACGACAAAAGCGCGGTATCTAAAAATCCAGTTGCGGTATTCAGTCCAGACCCAAAACCGATAATGGTCCCGATAAATCCTTGCGCTTCCGGCGTTGCATCCTTAAATGCCGTGGCTAGTTTATTAATTCCTTCCAGAAATGGTTTTAACCCGCCTAGTTCTCCAGCGGTTATTCTAACAATTCCTGATATTGCGTCAACAACCCGCTGGATAGACTCGGCTAGTTTGTCTGGTGTGCTAATGTCAATATCGCCAAACAAGGCTTCAAACGCAGCCTTGCCTTGCTCGCCAAGTGCTTTTAAAGAATTAACAAGCGGCTGAAAATCAACTTGTGATAGAGCATCAGGAAGATTTCTTGCAACAGTCCGAAAGATATTTTCAAGCTCAGCCAGTTGCGGATTCAATAACTCAAACAACGGATCAAGAGAACCCGCTTCGATGGTCTTTTTGAATTCAATCGCAAGAGCGCCAAGCGATGAAATAACGCCGGTCGTATTAACTTCAAACTTATCGCCAAGACTGGTCAGTAATTGGCGGAAAGACTCATTGGTTGACGCAATGATTTGTTGTGCAGACTGTAATCGTAGATTTACCTCCTTATCGATACTCCCTCCCGCCTCTTTCGTGATTTGGGCGGATAATTTCATGGTGTCATTCCAGGCAGTTAAGACTGGAATCATCTTATCGTATTGCTCTTTACCAAAGAGCGTTGCCGCTGCCGATGATTGTTGCTCGTTAGTGAGTTTAATAAAGTTTGGAACAATCGTATCGAGAAGCTCTTTAATAGTTCCTATGGGTTTCCCGGCGGAATCAAACTTAACGCCAAGATCAATCATTTGCGCCGCCATGGCTTCAGTAGGATTGCGCAAATTAACGAATGACGAGCCTAGCGCGTTTGCCGCTTCTGACCCACTACCAAAAACGTCGATAACTTTTGAAAGTAGCGCGGCGGTATCTTCAAACGATAATCCGGCCAATTTAGCAACCGGCGACAGATCAGAGAAGCCTTGTGCTAATTCAGTAAAGGAAGACTTGGTAAGGTCAGCCGTTTTATTGATAACATCTGAGAATCGTTTTGATACGCTAATTGCATCTTCGTTGGCAACCTGGAATCCAGCGAGAGAGCCATTGATGATTTTAACGGCTTGATCGAAATTCACTCCGCCAGCAATAGACAAATCAAGTGCTGATTGGACAAGAGTTAAGCTATCGCTGATTGAAAATCCAGCCGCTTTAAAATCAGCGGTGGCCGTTGCGACTTGATTGGCGTTCTGCCCATATTTGAGCGCAACTTCGTTAATTGCGTCCGCGAACTGTCTTGCTTTTCCCTCGCTATCATCTAGTTGTTTTTGAAGATCAAGCAGTGATGACTGAAACTTAACGGATTCGTTATAAGCGAGTCCGCCAATAACGCCGGCAACCGCAATAAACGCCGCCTGAACAATAGCCAGCTTATCGGATAGCTTTGCGAATGGCTCTGTAATATCTCCAACAGAGTTATTTAGGTCTTGTAAGCTCTTCCCGACCTTATTAGCGGTCTGAGTAACTTCATCAGTTCCACGAAAAATAAGCTCGACAACGCTTTGCAGGTCAGCCATTATTTTGTCGCTCTTGCCTTGTCTTCATAATACATACCCCATAGTTCGCACTCTACCGTTGTCAATTGCCCTTGCGAAAATAAATCAGGGCGACACTCAAAGAGAAATCGCCCCTTCATATCGCAAAGCTGCAAAGCCATTACGACATCGGGGAGTCCGTAGAGCGCGGCACTTTTCCCAAGTCTGGCCCAAGGCCGGTAAGCTCAAGGATTTTATTAGTGAGCTGATAACCTACAACTGGATACAGGGCAAACAACCGAATCGCATCCTCGCGGGCAATTTTCGGGTCAACGCTCCCGAAGACCAGATGATCGAACCGTTTAGCCAGGTCTTCAGGCGGTTCCCCATCGGCCCCGAAGAGCTTCTTGAGCGCGTCGGCTTGGTCGGAGTGTGCCGCACTGGCCAGGGCTTCAACGGTCGCCGCATAGAGCCTTGCACGGCCCTGTGCATCGTTGGCGGTGGCAATCTCCACGCCCGTCAATCCGCGCACCGTCCAGACCGGCTTGGCGTCTTCCGGGAACCAATGCGCCAGATCATCCACCGGAACCGCCGCCGTCCGTGGCGACAATTGCGATGCACAAGACCGGAACCGCTCAAGGTCGAAGCTCATATCTTAGAGTCCCGTGAAGTCCACGCTGGCCTGTTCCGGCGATACCGTGAAAGACCCCTGCGGGGAGCTTTTCACGCCGAATGTGCGCGCCACGCCCAGAACGCCTTGAGTCAGTTGATACGCGGAACCGGCACGCGACGGCTTAAACCGGAAGATCAGCTTTTGCCCGACTTTGCTCAACAACCCATCAGTGACCCCATCAGTCAGCGCGGCGGTAAAGCTGGCTTGTCCCAAACTGGACGATACCGACCCCAAATTGCCGTCGTAGTACGATTCGGAGTTCGTAGTGTTGGAAGTCTCAGCCGGAACCCAGTCGCGCGCATTGGCTTTTTCAGCAAAAACTGGAGTCGCCACGCGAGCACGTACCGACTTCGCCACGGACCCTGTGTGGATCAGCGGGAGCGCGGTCGCGAAAGTGACTTTACCGCGCAAGTAATCTACTGAATAAACAGGATAGTCATAGCGTTCTTGATGCGTGCCAACCACTTGATAGATTTCATCAGCGGTAATCGGCGCGGCAGTGATCGAAGTCAAGCGGACCTGAGCCACCTCGATTGAGCCGACCGGGATGAACGGCGGACCACCGGAAGCGCCGCGCGTCTCCTGAAAGCGGTCGTCGCCGTTCCCGCAACGACCGCATAAGCGCCCGAAGAATTCACGGTGATGCTGTTGATAATATGCGTGTTCGTCGAAGACCCGCGAGTGCAAGACAAATCAGTGTCAGCGGCAACGGTAATTCGGCCCGTGGTCGCACTAGCGCCCGTCATGCCTGGAGCCATCAAAACGACAGCAGCAGCATCCACAAGGTCATTGGTCGTGCTGACTGCCGGAATAACCGCACCGCCATCAATGACGCCATACGGACCGATCACCGGCTCATAGCCGCTGGCCTGACTCCAAGGCGTGGTCGCGGAAGTAAAAACGGTATGATCGCCGGAATCCGTCAGCGCCGCGAACGACTGTTGACTCGCGGCGCTCTCGTATTCAATCGTTTGAGTAGTCAAAATAGCCATGATGTTTCTCCGTCAATAAGGGCTACCGGCGACATGCCGATAAGTCAAATCAAACCGCGCAACAGCGCCGATTAGCACACTGCCAGTATCAGAAAAAAGAGTTGCGCCACCGGTATACGTCAAACCCTCAGCCAATCCGCCAAGTGTCGGATCGGCGCCAAGCGCCGTTGAAATCAAATAAGCCAGCAGCGCATTCGCGGCTGTGGTTCGGCTAGCATCTTCATCGTAACGATTAATCGCCTCAACCGTTAAACTAGCAACAACCAAAACATCGTCATAGTCACGGCTTAAAACCGTTTCCTCGCCTTCGATCAGCGCATAAAATGGCGTTTCGTCGTAATCCTGTGGATATGGATTACGGGTTGCGTTCAATCGCGTTGCCAGCGCGGCGATTGCGAGTTCACGTTTAGCGGTTGGCATTAGTCTTCACCCGTGCCATCGCCAGCGGGAGGCGGGTTTTTTTGAATCAACCAACTGGTTTCCGCATCAATCGCTTTTTGCAAATACTCGCTCAACTCTGTCCCTAAGTCGGTAGTGACCGATTCAAACATCTGCCCTGGACCTGGGCCATATAGCACGGTATAAGGTAACCGGCTATTCGGATTAATGGCGTTCTTCATACCTTGAGAGCGCAATACCTCATTCCTAACTGCAATGAGGTATCCGCCGCTATTCTTTGCGGGAACCCAGAATCCGCTTAATATTTTGACGGGTGTCTTTTTGACTTTAACGACAATCGGATCAGACGGCCTACCAGCACGAAATGGAAATAGAGACGTTAAAAAATTCTCCATTCGTGTTCCAGTTTTCTTGCTCGATAAAATAGCCCTAAGCTGATTCGAGTTAGCGCGATTATTAAAAAGTTGTGCCGGCCCATCCAATTTGCTCTTGATCTTGCTAGACGACAAATTAACTTGCTTTGCTATTTCCTGAGAAAATCTCGTTCTTGCGCGTGAAGCCGTTTTATTCAACCCGCGATAGAGCGCCTTGGTTGCGCCGTTCTTGATATAAGCAAGGCGCTCACGTACTTCATTCAGTTGCTGTTCGTTGACTTCAACTTCAATCATCGCCAGCCCTTACGATAATCCGAGAAAAATAGCCATCATCGGAGTCACGTTTCAGCACGATATATCGATCCGATCCTATGGTAATCACGTCATTTCGACGCGGTATGTTTCCAGCAAGATCAGCGATTGCAATCGTAATGATCGTCTGCTTCTCAATAGCTGACGTGGCTTCGGTTAGTGGATTCACTACGTCTTTATCGACGATAGCGACCACGGTTAATTCATCATCCGTGGAATCAACCGTATAAGTCGCCGCATCTCCAAAGAACGACTTGATCAGTGGAACAGCAGTCCCGTTCATCAAGTCGCTAAAATCCGACATGGGTTACTCCCAACCGAAGATCGAATAAAGCTCAGTCGCCAGAGCTTCCGATCCATTGTTGAGATACGCCCATGCCGTGATATTGCCGCGCATTACGCCAGCACCCCCATCGGGCCGCCGATCAGCTTGACCTTGCAAGTCGTGGATGCGGCGGTGGCGGTTTCCCAAACAGTTCCAATGGTATGCTTGCCACCAGTGGCGACGCCGGAAGCGAACGCGGCTTTAAGCTGCGAGCCGGTGGTGCGATAGAACACGCGATTTCCCGCCGTCTTGGCACCGGTGGCAACAGCGGCAACGGAAAAGACGCCTTCCAGCGCAATAGCGATTTTCTGCCCTGCACCCGTCGCGGAATTCAGCGCTACGCCGACCATTCGATTAATGACGCGCAATTGACCGTTGCTCACCGCACCGGTAGTCGTGTAGTTGTAAATCGCACCTTCGGAAAGACTTTGAGCCATGACTTTATCCTCAAACTGATTAATCAGCCGCCCAATCATGGGCGGCGTGACTGAATGGATTAGTTGCCGCGATACTTGTGAACAGCGCGGAAATCGAGCGCGGACACGCCGAAGTCAACGCCCACCAAATAGCTAGTGCCTTGACCATCCCACTCTTCGTTTTCCCGCATGTACGGTTCTGCCATGCCGTTCAGGAAAGCTACCTCGAAGGTATCGAAAACGTTGGGGTCGGCTAGCAGGTACCACGCGGCGGTGCCGTAGGTTTGCCCGTCAAGCCGGGCATCCGTGATAATCTCGTAGCGATTACTGAACGTGTTCGGCGGCAAAGTTCCGGCAGTTCCAGCCGGGTCGTAAGTCGCGGCCATCAGTACGCGCGCAGTCTGTTCCAGCGATTTCGGGACCATCAGGAATCGCGGCTGGATATTCAGCACGGCACTGGTGTTCGGGTCGGTCTGCTTCGCCATGGCCACGCTGGCGGTATCCAGCGTCGCTACGGTTGGGGCGGTGGCGGCGGCGACGTAGTTCTTGTGCGTGGACGTGTCGAACAGCGCGGTCGAATCCTGGTTCAGCGTCGGACCGGTGCCGTTCAGCAAGGCATACGTGATGTCACCGACTTTCCGGTTTCCTGCCCGGCCCATGGCGCGGGGAATAGCCGACAGGGCGCGCAGATCGTCGTTGATGATCAGCTTGCGGGTAATTCGGTACTTCTTCGCATAGCTCACCAACTTGATCGTTTCCTTACGATCCGTGAACTTGCCATAAGTGATGTCGCCGTCTTCAGGCACTTCATCCAGCCCGGTGAAGCCGGAAAGGCCGCTAATCTCGGCAGTCTTGAAATCCGGCAAGGTGCCGCGCCGCGTCCAGATCTGCCAGGTTTCCGGTGCTTCTTCCCAACCTTGCAGCAGCGACTTGTTAGCCACGTTGGCCAGGATATTGGTGAAGTCGGACGTGGTTTGCCCAGCCGCTCGATACGTCAGCGCCCGCGCCGCAACGGCGTCATCGTCCATGGCTTGCGTGTTGATACCGTGCATCCGGCAATAATCGCCAGCGAGCACGATCAACCGCTTGCCCACGAATCCACCCGCCCGCGCGCCGTCAATCGATTTACGATCAGTCAGGACACCGGCCTTGACTAGCATCGCCTCAGTAAAGCCGTTGCGGAATTTCTCAGTCTGATCTTCGCCCATGCGGACACCAGCACCCAACGGTCGCGGCTGATAAGCAGGGGAGGCGGCGGGTTGAGCGCGACTGGCAACGCCAAAAACTTGCACGCCATCAGGCACGGTTCCTTGGTTGGAAGCCGGTTCCGCTTCGCCGCCCAGCGTCTCCATCACAATCTTGCGAGTTTGATCGGCGCTCCATCCTTCATTCAGCGCTTGCGCTCGAATGCCGTCATACACCGAATCACGGGGACAATTGGATTAGCAAAGATGCCATCGATTTCTTTCAGTCGATTGCGCTCATCCAGAACTGCTTTAGCGCGTATGGCATCGATTTGACGAATCGGCACAACCGGATCAGTGCCAGCGCCATGATTATCAGTAGTCCCGACTTCGACAGCCGGCGTTTGAGTTTCATCAGCCATTGCATTAACTCCACTTAAAGACCGATTAATTCCAACGGATGCGTCCGCCGGCACCGTTACGACACTTGATTCAAGTAGCGTCCATCCAGTCACGCGGATGTCGTTACTATTTGCTTGTTCTTCAAATTTGTTGACTTGATAGCCAATAGAGATATTCTTTAAAAACCCGTCACGCACATCATTAAATACTTCAATGGCTTTCTTGTTATTTGAAAACCGCAAGACGCCACGCAATTTTCCATCCTTGATTTTAATTCGCTCCACCACGCCGATTGGCTCATCGGTATTGTGATTCCATAGCAGCGGCAATCCATCGCCGGCCCGACTCAAATCAACGGCGTCTGAATCGTGAACAAGAATCTCTCGGCCAAAGAATCGATCAACTGGCGATTCGCTGGATAGCGACGCGGGAACGGTTCGGCTTTCGAGATTGGCTTCCCGCAAATCTAGCGTTGCAAACCGCTCAAAGCGGCCATCTTGCAACGCGCTTAGGTCTCTTGTACTCATGCCGCTTGATCCTGTACTGGAGCCTCTTGTGGCGTTTGCTGTTTCGGCTGCGAATCCAGCGGCGGGCGCACGTCCAGCGGGTCGGCCATAAGCTGCGCGTCAACCGTTGCTGGGTCTCCGCCCAAGTCTCTAATAACCTGCTGTCTGCTTCTAAAGCCGGCCTCGACCATGGCTTGAAATGCTTCGATTTCTTTCTTTGGATCGATCCACGGGATTTGCGGCGGGCGGATTTCAGGACGATAGAGACTCATCTCATCAACGCCGGCCGGTACGCGCAACAGACCGGAAAGCCGAGACGCATCAATAAATCGACGCCAGACCGGCAAATAGAATTTCTCGCGAAGGTAGTCAAAGATACGGCGATAATGCGCAACCGTCTCAACCAGTTCTTGCCGTTGCGCGGAATACGTGCCGTTGTAGTTCTTGGCGATACTGGAAAATCTCGTGCCGGTCCCGGACGCAATGGCCCGCAGTTGTGAATTGCGGAATAGCTCAAGATTCGGATTCGGGCGTTTCGAGTCGATAACGCCGACATCCTCACCCGGCTGTAATCCGTCGAAGATTAAACCAGGTTCCATTGAAAATGAACGGCTCCCGGTTTGGCTCTCTTCGCCAGTCGTAGTGACGGTATCCGATAGCGCCGAATCGCGCTTGATGAAAGCAGTGAGTGCGGCGGCAACTCGCGCGGCAATTCGCTCGCTCTCTTCGTAATCTTTCAGATCATCCAGCCGGGTCAGCACGCCATGGAAAATAGATACACCGCGCGTTTGGTGTAGCCGTTTCACCAATTTAAGGTGCACCACGTTTTCGGCGCGAAGAAAAACCGTATCGAATCTTGAGCCGGGAAGAATCAGTGAGCCGGGATGCTGCTTGAGAACGTAATAGCCAATCGCGCGACCCCAGCCGTCTTTTTGCACGCCGTGAACGATCAGCCGAGATGCGTCGGTTAGATCGAAGGGCACAAAATCAGATTCGAGCCATTCCAGCGCATAAGGGATTCGGCTGGTGTACGGCGCAACGGGCTTATTGACGTGTTGAGCAAATACCTCTCCATCCCGAAGAAAAGAGCGACAGACAATCCGCTCCATTTCGCTGCCTGGAAGTTCGCCGGTCACTTCTGGGTATTGCCAAAACTCTTCCCACAACTCGGCAAGCTGCTTATTGAGGTCCGTCGCCGGATCGCGAGTGCGCGCATTTCTGGCCATCGGCTCGATACCTGCGCCCGCGCCGATGATGTTCGTTACCAGATCGTCAAGGATGCCAATCGCTAGATCGTGGTTTTCGTCCAGCCACCGGCCATACTCGCGCAAGTTGCCCTTGGCGCGGTCCATGACAGCATCCGCGCTTGCCGAGTTGCCGCGCCTTGGATGCTGAGAGGTAGCGGTGGCGGCGTCGTAGTAGCGTTTTGCGCTGGCCAGCCGTCCGAGTGCCAGCATCCGGGAAGCCGCCCAGGACGGCGCAACGTAGGCAATCAGACGGGTTAGCGCGTCCATGTCGCCACCGCGTAGGGCTTCCCAGTTGCCGATCCCGTGGCCTCAGCGATGGCCGCTTGGAGTTGCCCGATATAGGCTTTGAGTCGGGGGAGTTCTGCTGGGGAGAACGATAGGCGCTTGTCGCCGGTCGCAATTGTGACCGCGCGCTTGCCGATGGCAAGTTCCTGCATCGCGGTCTGAGCATCGCTCAGCCACGTTTGCAAGGTTGCTACGGGGATACCGGTAAATATTGACATTCCATGCTTACAACACAAAAAAATGGAATGTCAAGCATCAAAAAACCCGCCATGGGGCGGGTCTGGATATGCAGTTGGATTCAGCGAAGCGGGCCATGTTTGGCTCTAACGTAGGTTCCTTGATTTCTGGAATCCCAAACCACACGGCCTTTTGCGCGATGCTTAGCTGACACTTGATCGGCTTTCAGCCTGGCATGGTACGACTCTTTAGATTCGTTCTTTTTGCGCTCCATGCTCAAAACCCCGGATCGTCAGTCGAACTCGGCACAGTCGGCTTGTCCACCAGAAAATCCTCAAGGCTTGCGCCTTCTTCCTGTTTCTTCTTCAGCCATCCAGGCATCTTCCCGCGCCCGGCCCAGGTGTTCTCCGGCTTCGCCGGGTCCCGGTACTTCGGCGTCGAAGGGTTGGCAACCTTGGCCGGTTGCGGTTGTAACGCGGCGAGTTCGGCTTCCGTTGCCGCCGCTCTGGCCTTGTCGGCTTCAACTTGGGCCTTCAGTTCCTCGATGCGCTCTTCGCGCCTCTGCTCCAACGCCACTTGGACCTCACCGGCATATTCGGCAATGGAATCGGCGATATACCGAAGATCGCCGAAACTCATGCCGTCCAGCGTCGGCAGGATCAGCCGGCGCTCGATGGGAATCGGCGCGTCGCCCATGATCGTATTTTCAGTAGCAATGGAATGCTGTCCAAGAAACATGTCTTAGCCCTCCATCGGAATCAAGCAGCTTTCACGATCGAGCCCAGCCATCCATGCCGGCGCTTTGCCGCGACCGGTCCATGTCTGCGTAGGGTCGCTTGGATTGCGATACTTTGGCGGAAGAGTAGATTGGCCGCGCTTTTTCTTCGCCGGCTCTTCCTGCTTCGCGGGCGGCTTCATCGCCATCAGTTCGGCGCGGCGAGCATCGAGCTTTGCAAGCTCTTCATCGAGACGCTTCAATAGCTCGGCCTCGATTTCTTTTGCCTGAACCAGTAGTTCATCAGTTGTTGCCATCGTCAAATCCATTACATTACCTTTCTGTAAGCGCCGAATATAGCGCGATTACAATATAGGAAATCGGATTAATCTTTGCAATACCCGCGATTGCAATAAAAGTGATTATTCTCTTTTCCGCGCTTTCCGGCTTGCTCCCTGGACATAATCCCTGTAGCCAAGGCGCGGGCGATACCCGTTGCAGTCTCCCCGAAACGCTCTAACCGATGGTAGAGCGCACCAGGGCTAATGTGATGGGATCGAGCTAGGTCTGTGAATCGCCAGCGGTGCTGTTGGTATTCGATGAATCGCGCCATCGTTCGGCCTCGATAATGATGGTTCGGCAGTTTTCGTCAAACTCCACAACATCCGACATCGGCCCGTGCTGGCCCCAAACTTTCAGCGGTTTCCAATCGGATGCCAGCAAAAGCGCTTGCAACTGGAAAGAGGTGTAATGCCGCTGATGAAACGGCGCGGTTTCCGGTGAATACGGCACCACATTTTCGTTGGGTACGTCGGCTATGCTCAAGCGCATAAATAGTATCAACTCCCGGCTGTTGTGCCATGATATAGCTACCGTAGCCGATGCCAGACCCGCAATCGATAACCACGCCGTGAACTTTGCTGGCTGCAAAAGCATAGCGGTATCGATGATCCGGCTGTATCTCTTCCAGCGTCTCAGCCACTTGACGCTCGCCAGATAGGAGCGCCGTGGTTTCTTCGGTCCCGCCTTGTCCCGTCATCGCCCGGAAGCGCGCGCGATTGGCTGGAATAACCAGTGGGTTGTCTTTGTACCCGTAAACGAACCCGCGCTGATTGATGCCGAGAAACCCAGATTGTTCGGGAGCCATGCACACAAGACCCGCGCGCTCCATCACGCCTACCCAATAGGCGACATTCACATGGCCATCCTCAACCGCGCCGTTCTTATGGTCTGAATAATCCGCGCCGAATACCCGCAGTTCCTTGACACCGATGAAAGCCGCGTAGACCACGATATAGGCAAGCGAGTTGTGCCACCAATTCGAGTGTTGCGGCTGGATGTTCTTTCGCAACCAGTCCCAAATTTCGTTCAACGGATACCGATAGACGTGATTTGGCCAGCCGTCCGAGTTGTCGCTTGTGATGATCGGCTTGTTGTGCTTCCAAAGGCTAGCGCCGTAACGCGGGAACTTATCCGCTTCGCCTTGAATGTGGTCCATCACAAACAACAAATCGTGGTTAAAGACATTGACGCCACGGTTCAATGTCCAAATCTCATCACAGGTTGTCACTGCTTCAGATAAGTCATGCTGAAGCCATGCGCCTGCATAAACGTCGCGCGACTGCCCTAAAGCAACCAGCGCAACGGTTTTAGGGGTGTTTCCGGTCGGATGATGCCATTTCATCTTATCCATGGAGTGCCTGTTTGTCTGCGGATGAATGAACTGTTGCCAGTGCGGATTGTGGCTTTGGGAGCAGGAGCGGAATGAATAGGCCGAGAATGATCGATCGCGGTCCAATCAATAGGTCTTGCCAGTAAAGCAGCCAGCGCCAAAACGCGAATATCAAGCGCTTCATTCCTTCTGTTTGCAGGCAGAAACCATTCTCGAATGGGCCGGCCCTTAATATACTTCGTTCTGACTTGTTCAGCAGTCAGCATTTCAAAATAGTGTTTATCATAATCTAGAGGGAAATGGCAATAGCCCGGACCCGCCTCCTTAATCTTGAGCCGTGCATACCACGCATCTTTGCCGGAATCAGCGCCAACGTGCCAGACATTCGCATTGTATTTTTTACTCTTTGCGGCTTTTGGAGTCCAGATCGGCTTGGCTCCCGGCATTCCTTTTGTTGGGTAGATATGCCGGCCAATCCGCGCGCCGCAAAATGCGTAGACTTGCGCGGTATGATGCCCGCCAGAATCCACGCAACCGGCCATCACGCGCAATTTCCGGCCTGATTCGGTCTTGTAAATTCCTAGCAGGAATTCATCGAGGTCATCCCACACTTCATTCTTTGCTGGGTCGCCATGAAATATTCGATATTCAATGCCCCACGACTCCGGCGATTCATCCCGTGATGATGCCCGCCAGCCGACAATCTCAGCCTCCAGGCGGTCCCCTTGCACGTCCACGCCAGCGGTCAAATACAGGATTCTTTCTGGTATTTGATCCTTTCCGTAGTGTTCGCGACGCCCCATCAATGAATCTGGATCGGCCTTTTCCGCGTCTTCCTCCCACGATTCGCCGAGACTGGTATTCACCCAAGTCTTGAGCAATTGCGGGTCTTGCTTTGCAAATAGAAAATCTCTCGCAATGTCAGCCCATTTGCGCCACGGGCTATAAAGTTCGTTGATATGAAACCCGGCGATACCTTTACACGGCATATCCGCGCGCCATTCCCCCGTTGCCAGCAGTCGCGGCTTGTGGCTTTCCTCGATTTCGACAGCGCATTCCGGGCACACCATTATCGCTCGATCCGGCTCACCGGGAGGCCATCGGCAATTATCCCACTTGAGCATGTGGAAGGTATTGCAATGCGGGCAAGGCACGTAAAAATGGCGTTGATCGCTATTCTCATACGCCATGTCAATACGAGACGCGCCTTTAATCGTTGGCGTTGAAGTCAGGACAATCCGGCGGTTCCAGAACGTCGCCGTTCTCTTGATTGCCAGATTCACTGGATCGCCTTCGCTGCCAGCACTCGCGGGGTAGCGGTCTACTTCGTCGCACAACACAATGCGAATCGGGCGACTAGCAAGTCCAGCAGGGGAATTCGACCCGGCTAAAGTAAGGTGTCCGCCTGAGAATCGCTTATGCAGGATGGAGTTTCCAGAATCACGCGCGCGCGGGTCGGCTATCTTGTCTTTGAGTGCTGGCGTGTCCCGAATCATCGGCGCAAGACGGTCTTTCGAGAAAGCCTCAGCCATGTGCTCAGTGGGTTGGAGCATGAGGATAGGCGCTGGGTCTTGATCGACATGAAAGCCGATAATCGCTTTCAGAATCGCGGTTTTCCCGATTTGGGCGCTGCTTTTGACGACGACGGTATGGATTCCCTTTTCGGATACCGCGTCCATGATGCCTTTTTGGTATGGGGCGCGATCCGTGGAGAACTGGCCCGGCTCGGCGCTATCCTCAGCACTCAGTTGTAGGTATTGATTCGCCCACCCGCTCACCGTCAGTTTCGGCGGTGGCTTGATCGCCTTGAGAGCCGCTTTCGAGGTCCGATTTAATGCAGTTTCCCACGTCATCGTCATTGTAGAGTTCTTCTAGCGCGGCATGGATTGCGTCTGTAAGTAGCGTTTCGACCTCAATAAACGACTTTCCGGCAACCAGTGGCGCGTATTTGTAGGGAATTGCTATCATCTTAGCCCGGAAAGCCGAGATCATTCCAATCCAAGATGCTTCTACCTTCTCGGAGGGGATTAAGTGGCCTTCGAGTTGTGCTTTCTCCAAGGCAAGAATATCGGCCTCCAGCTTTACCTTTCGCGTCCGCTCCGTATCGTAGTCGGTAGGGGGTTCATCTGATTTTTGGCGAGCATCCAGCCAAGAAATAACAGCCGCCGTTTCGTATTGATTGCCCTCCCTGCCCAATCTTTTAAGCAGGATCGGCATACCCTGTTTTGCCCACTGAGTCAGCGTTTCTTCAGTGGTTCCGAGAATATCCGCAAGCTGTCGCTTGTTGACTATCATCTAAAAGGTCCGTTTTGTTGTGCTGTCGCTACAGAAAT
>JADJRF010000008.1 GCA_016712355.1 Vampirovibrionales bacterium
ATTTCTATATCTGCGGAGTACCTTTCATCATCGCTCAAAGCGTTCTAACGGGAATAATCACGGATCGATCAATATCAGTCCGTCCCAGATCAACCGCGCCCGTGGTGGAAGTGGATACGCGATGCGTCAAGATCACGGATGTTGCCCCTTCCGCAACACTATATTCCACGCCATAGGTCTGATCATAGCTAGTTCCCGTATCGTCAACCATCGTTCCAAGGTAGGTTGAATCGGTCACGATGGTTCCACCCACAATAGACGCGGTATGCGCAATAATGGTTTCCCCGGTACGCAACCAATCGTCATAGTGAAAGAATTGCCAGTCTGTACCGTCTGGGTCAATAGGATCGTTCTTAGAATTGACCGGCTTTTTCCCATCGTGCGTATAAGCCATGGCGTGATTTCCTAGAGATACAGCTCAAAATCTGGTGGAGTAATCAGGCTTGCGCCGTCCGAGTGACGGACATAGAGCCGGCAAGATTCCATGCAGACCACTTGCATGTATTCATCACCTTTCACCGGCTTTTCAGGTTCGGCCTTTTCAGTGGCCAGCACAATACCTTTTTCATCCCGTGCCGATCTTGCCGCGATTCTGCTATCGCTGATTTGTCGCTCGATCTCAGCGAAGTAAGCCTGCTTGTCGAATCCTCCAACCACCGACCGCTTGAACGCCCGCATGAATCGCCGGATAAAGACTTGTCCGAGAATATCATGCCTTGGCAATAGTGGAATTTGCGGAATCAAGGAAACTCTCACCGCACCGGCTATGTCGCCGCCGGATGTCATGAGGGTTCCGTCCGGCATTTCTGCCTCGAAACCATAGCGGTCTTGTAGGAGGATCATCCTACACTTCATCAAACGCCAGAGTGAGCGTCTCAGCAGTCAGCGCGCCGTTGGTAGCGGTAGACGCCACGCTAATCTGCAACTCGATGATGTCCCCTACATACGTGTTATCGTCCGCCGGGACGAATGGCCCCGTATCCGTTCCGTCTCCATCCAGCGGAGAGCCGGATGTATAGCCGAATAGACTGGAGCCACCGCTCATCGCCGTATTGTAGTGCGTTCCAAAGGTGGTTCCCAAGTTCTTAGCCGTACACGCGACGCCGGTCCCGAACCCGCTGCTACCGTCCGAATACCAACGCATATTGCTGATATTCGTATTCGGCGGCGCGTCCATATAAGCGCGTAGCTTTTTTACATAGCTGTAATTCGTTCCAGCGCCGGGCACCACCAGCGGATCATTCGCATCCACCGCCGTCGAACTCGTAGAAGCAACGGCCTTGAATCGCACCGTGCCTGAAGTTTTGTTAACGCCCGTGTCAGCGTCGGTAGTCAATTCGTGAATCTGAATCGTTGCGGCCATCGGTATATCCTCAATTTAAAACGGATCGATCTGAATTCGGTATGACAATGAATCTGTCTGTTTCGCTAATCACAATATATCGATCAGTTGGTGTAATGCTAATGACGCGCCCGGTAGGCATGATAATCGACGAAATCAATCCGATGATCGCATCGAGAAATACGCCGCTAGCCCTGCTTTTCTGTAAAATCCCATCCAGTGAAATAGCCGCGCTTCCAATAATTCCAACTATCGAATCTAGTGAAACCGTGCCAGTTTTCGCCGATTGAACCAATCCATCAATCGACACTGGTGCGGTTTTCGCGGACTGCACTAATCCATCGATGGAAATGATACCCGTTTTCGCGGATTGCAACAAAGCGCCAAGATTGACAGTGCTCACGCCGGTCACAGACAGCAGTGCGTCCAAGCTAGCCGTTGCCCCAGCGACCGGTACCGCTACCAGGGCATCCAGCGATAGCGTGCCGGTCTTGAGCGCCTGCAACAGCCCGTCCAGCGCCGTTGTGGCCAGCGCTTCCCCGGCACTCACGATGATCGCGTCTAGTGACAGTGTGCCGGTTTTAGCGCCCTGTAACAGCCCATCCAGCGCTGCAACGGCGGACGCACTACCCTGGATGAAAGCGTCCATCGAGGCAGTGACGGACGCCGGCTTTTGTATCAAGGCATCGATAGAAGCTGTACTCACCACGCCGGACTGCAAGAGCGCGTCCAGCACTACCGACGCCGAACTGCCACCGCTGATGATCGCGTCTAGGCTAGTGGACGTAATAGCGCCGGACTGCAAGAGCGCATCGAGTGATGCAGTCGCACTAAACGTCTTGGAGATAATCGCGTCAATGCCGGTCTGTGATAGATAACCGGTTTGTAACAGCGCGTCGATTAGCGCCGTTGTCGATTTTCCAGATTGCAGCAATCCATCAAGCGATGCAGTAACCGTTGAACTCCCACTGACAATTGCGTCTAGTCCAGACGTTGCGCTAAACGAACTTTGCAACAGAGCATCAACGCCAGAAGTGGCCGCAACGATAATGGCAATCGCCGCGTCAATAGAAACCGCGCCGGTTCTTACGGCCTGCAACAATCCATCCACTGAAACAGTGGCGGATTTATTAGTTGCATTAAGCAGCGCGTCTATTGAGATGCTGCCTGTTTTAATTGCGGAAATAATTGAGTCAATGCTCACGGTCCCGCTAAACGACTTTTGCAGCAATGCACCCAAGCTAGATGTTGCGGTTATTCCAGTTTTTTGAACAAGCGCATCGATTCCGGTTGTCGCTGTTACGGTTGTTGAGGTACTTCCTTTCACCTCAATCGCGATGATTGTCCACTTTTGCCCAGTTGGCGCGGACATGCCAACCGTTTTTGATCCCACCGCGCCGGCGTCTGGAAAATATGCGATAGCGACGCCGTATTGCGCACCGTCTCCGGGATAGTCTGTAAGCGCGGTTGGGGTGCCGCTAAAATTATTCGTGAACGTCTGAGTTCCTGAAACCGCATTCCAGTCTGAGACGATCACGACAATCGCCGAATTGGCCTGCGTTGTCGTGAGAGAAACAGACGGATTTCCGCTCGCTCCAGTCGCAACGTTGCTCGCGCCAACTCCATCTGATCCAGAAAACCGCACAATGTTTCCGCCGAAATATTCGCCTGATCCGCCTGAAGAAGAGAATGAAATTGTAATGGTCTCAGCGGACGGAGCAACATATGTCCACCCATAAGCGGGAGAGTAGTCGACTACTACGCTAGATCTTTGTAGCGTCGCGGAAGCGGCACCGTTTTCTGTGATCGATAGCGTTTTATAGGAGTTTGCGGATGACGCTACCGCGACTAGCACATCATTAGAATTGATCGCTACAGCACTCATTGCGGTTTTCGGTGTAGTAGTGCTATTGAATGCCGTAGCATATTGAGAGACAAACGTTGGCGCAGCCATTACCCCACCTCCACCGATAGGTTCTTTTGTGGACCATAATCCAGTAGGGTCTGGTGGAACTGTCTGTACAAGCGATTCAGACCACGGCGATGGTGGACATATTTCAAGCGGGTCTCCGCATTGATAACCGGTTGGCGGAATAGCCCTTGCCCGTGCGCTAATGACCTCGCCCGGCTGAACGGGAACATCGAGAACATATTGAGTGCCTGTGATGCCATTTGCGCTGACTCCATTTGCTTCAAGCTCAACCGTCGTTCCGGCTGTCCAGTTCTGGCTTGAATCCCACGCGAACGTGATATTCCGGGCGTCCGCGACACTCGCGCATAAAGTCAGAACGGCGGTCAGCAAGCAAGTCCAAATACGAGCCTTGTCTTTGATTCGCAGCATCACGAAATCCTTTATTAGACTTATACAGCCTTTTTGCCTTTTTCTCGCAAGCATCTAAGGATTTCCCGACCAAGGCGGCAACCTCGATATTCAACCTTGTTTTCCAAAGCCTCATGAGTTGGCGCTCTTGATCGGGAGACCATCTTGGAAAAGGCATCTTACGGGCCGGTGCGGATCAGGTTGATCGTCATGCCTGCCGGCGTCGTGGGAGTAGTCGGCGCGTAACCAGCGGTCGCTGTGACCCATCCAGACCAGGCCGACACTAGCGCGCCATTCACATTCTGAGCCGCCACTTCCACGGGATCGCCGGGATTCGCGGTCAAGGTCGTGGTCCAGCTTGGAGAGGTCAGGCTTGGGGAGAGAGTCTCTGCGCCGCCATTGACTCGGTACTTAGCCGAATAACTCGGCGTGTCAGACGGGTTCCAGGTTGGAGTATTCCAACCTAAGGTGAGCTGATACGTATCAGCGAAAGCGGCCGAAGCCGCTAGCATAAAAACAAGACCAACAATGCTTTTCATTTCATCGCCTCACTTAAAGCCATGAGAATATGGGCCATGGCATCCCAGAATCAACCCATGAACTGACAAGCCACAAAATAACTGCTAGCCCATTAACGAATGCAGCAACAATAATAGTTTTCAATATCCTATTCTGTGCAATCTCATCGTTTTGAATGTGATTCAAAACGGCAATCTGCATTTCATTGACTTTGCTTGTTACGTCGTTTCTTACCGCTGAAACGTCATCACCAATTTGATGTACCATGGATTCCAGCTTTTCGCTTTGTTTTGCGTTGTACTCGACTCTTGCCTTGAGTGCCGCTATATCAGCGTCATGAATACGTATGAGATTCGTCATTTCACGATTTGAAATGATCAGCTCATGGATTGCGCGGTCATCGCCTTCCATCACGGGATTCCCGGCACGTCTGGCAAACTCGACCCGACACACAACGCCCGCCAGCCTTGCACTTTTTCTAGATACGGCCCAACGGATCGCATCCATTCACCAATGCTGATCGCCCGGCACAT
Organism: Vampirovibrionales bacterium; assembly: GCA_016712355.1. NCBI lineage: Bacteria > Bacillati > Candidatus Melainabacteria > Vampirovibriophyceae > Vampirovibrionales > Vampirovibrionales bacterium. The sequence goes on from JADJRF010000008.1 coordinate 4,715, forward strand.
GATCAGCTCAGCGGTTTGATACTTCGCGTGCTCAACCGCCACGGTTTGATCCGTAACTTGATCTACGAGCGGTTGGAAGCCCATACACCCGGCGAATAAACCGCATGTGGCCAGCAATAGGGTTCTCATTTTGCGCGCTCCTTCCGCTTTTTCGCATCGCGTCGGCGATTCCGCCACCAGGGCCACCAGCCGCCAAGGCGGACTCCGGAATAAAAAGTCCAGGCAAGCGCTTTAGAGAATCCCGCGTACTGCATCGCCCGATAGAAAACCTTGTCACACTGCTGGCGAGTCAGATATTTCCCAGCAACGCGGTTATCCTCATAGAGCTGATCATGTGGAGTTGCCGGCACATCGTAGTCGTGCTGATCGCCGAACAGAACCGAGAATGCTCGACCGAAGCTAGCGCCGTCGATTTCCAGCCATTTTTTGCAGCGGATGATTCCTTCCACTGGGTCAATAAACCGGAAATCCGCAGTCAGCCTTCGGTATCTCGGAGAAACATAAACCGTCATTAATTCATCTGGAAACCGATTTTTGTCGATCATTTCGGCATCTCGTTGCAGAAATCAGGGCGCGCATTATTCCAGCCCATGCACTCTGGCCCAGAATAGCTATATGGCGCGCTATCCACAAGCGGCGGCTGTGAGCACGTCCACTGCGCGGACTCTCGCGACCACTGCCACGATAGCAGCCCAGCGCTAAGGCCACCCAGCGCCAGACCGACAGGGCCAGCGGCTAGACCGCCCAGGGTCGCGCCAGTGCCGATCCAACCTCCCCAGCGGGCACCGCCAGCGACGGCTTGGCACGTCTCTACATCGCCAGCGTCTCTATAGCCCAACGCGATACCTTCTAGCGCGAACTTGGCGACCACGACGCCTGGAAATCCCATGGGATTCATCTCAACAGCACCAGGGACAGACTGCAATATAGCCACGGATACCCCGGTATCCACGACATGCGGGGTAATCCACGTAACGCCGTCATCGGCGAGACAAGGTGCCGCAACAGCGCAAGCAGCGAGAATGAATGCTTTCATGGCGCTCCCAATAGTCTGCCAATGATTGCAAACAGGGACAGTCCGATTGGCACTGAGAATATCAGCGCCATCGAGACGACGAAGAGAATGGCGTCTTTCATTTTGTCAGGTGCTTAACGGCCCACATGACCGCCTCTTCCGTTTTCGTCTTGGCAAGAGAGAGTTCACGGGATTGACCGATGCTCTCAATCAGCTCATGCAATTCAAGCCCCTTATCTTTGATTGCCTGCATCAGGTTCTTTTCGTCATCACTCAGCACCCGGTAGGCATGGCGCATGACGTTGTTGACGGTACGATCATCACTTTTGCTATCGACAAAATCAGACATGTTGTTACCTCTTGATAATTTGATCAACAACCGAAAGCCACCACTCGGAAACCGCCACTTGTTCCCAATAGGCGGATTGGTATCGCGCGTCGGCCATGGCTAAGAGCATGTAGAGATAGTACCTCATGGCTGGAATCCATCGCGCTCGAACAAGCGACGTTCCGCCAGCCGGCGGCGCTTCAGGCCGGCTAGTGATACTTTTTTTCCGGTCTTTTGGTCCGTGGCCTTGTCCCATCGCTCGAACTGCTGTGCGGCGGCGGCGTACCAATGTTGGTTCAGCAGGCGTAGGAGAGTGGAGCCTTTGAGCGCGCCTAGCCCGACATTGAAAGCAAAGCACACCAGGGCATCGAACATCGATTGAGTGATAGGCGCTGTCACCAATGAGTTGACGGCGGCGGCGAACCGTTCCAGGTCGCTACGTAGCAGATCATCGGATTGAGCCACCGTGAGCGGCTTCGAGAATCGCTCTCTAGGCAGGATTCGATGGCCCCAACCAATCGTGGGATGCCCGGCAAAGTCACAGTACGGCACCGAGGCCATGCCGCCTTGCGGTCCCTGCTCGAATTCGTGGAGCAGGTCCAGGGCGGCTTGGGATGGGGTCATCGTGTCAGTCTCTATCAAGAGCGGCCTCCTTATAGCATTTCTCACAAAGCGGTTGTGGGTTTCCAGGATCGCCCTTAACTGTCCACCGCTCACGAGGAACGAATATACCGCAAAAACAGCACCGCTTGATCATCAGAATCTCACTTATTGTTGTCATCATACACCTATTTCGATCATTTTATGTGTATTACACAGGTCAGCAGCCGGTTGGGCGGCGCGCTCATATGTCCTCGAACACCCATCCCGCTCCTTTCTTTCGAGAGGGTCTAGTGATGGCAATAATCCGAAATGGGAACTGTTCAGCGGCGACGCGGGTCTTGGCGCGGGCATCGTCTCGCCAGTAGCCTTTGACTTCATGCAGTTCGATTTCTCCGCTGGCCAGCATCACCACGAAATCCGGCGTGTAGCTCACGCCCTTGGCGATTCTGAGCGTGATTCCCTCGAAGCGATACCAAAGCACCTCGCCCAAGCAACGGCGGGTTTCTAGGAGCTTTTCATATTCCGCTTCCGTGGCGTTGCGGACCCCGGCTTTCATGCGTCCCAGGGCGAGAGTATCGGGTTTCTTGGGTTGCGCTGGCGGATTGGCCGGAGTGAGGCGAAAGGGGATTTAGCCGGCATTGATTCTAATCCTCCTCACTTTAGGCCATGTGTACATCAAGCCGCGCTCCAATCCACAGATGCAACGTGTTCCCCATCATCCTTTGCGTTGAAATGCTTGGATGGATGATCGCCATGAACGAATTCCAGTAAGCAAAGATTGGCTACATCAACCAGTAATTCAAGGTTGCCAATATCTTGATATTCGCGCAATCGCTTGCTTGCTGATTCAATGCGATTGTATTGCGGCCTATTCGGATCGGCCATGCTGGCATACCTGAATCGCCCAACCAGCAGCCGATTACGCATGAGTCGCTCAAATTCTATCGACCATTCCGAACAACGCAAGGATTCTAGCGATTCCCGCTTGGTTCCATGATGATCAGCGTGAATTCCAGCCGTCAAACGTGCCCGCATGTATTCAGTATTCGTCATCGATCCATCCACCATCCCGCGCCAGCCGGATCAATTCTTTCCCAAGCCTTGCGGCTTCATCGGGCGTGATTTCCATATCTCGGCTCCCCTCGATCTTGATGAGATCGCCTTTGGTACTTAGCACGCCCTCCGCGAATACATCCGCGCCGCGCGCTCCGTAGATGCGGGTGACTTGGATTTTGTGGTCATGGCCAGCAACACACCATTCAGCCAGTCGCTTAACGGTATCGGCCGCCGTATGTCCGTCCCACTTTGGACCTTTGTTGACTGTGGCAATGCCTTTTCCATCTAGCAGAGTCCACATGCTTACCGGTAGGTGATATGAAATATCTCCGTTAGGAAGGTGCATTCCCGCGACAAACCAGCCGTCAAACATTGTTCCGTCTTCGTGATTGTTCGCTCTCCATGAGATATCTGGGTTGCTACGCATCAGCGCCGCGAAGAGGTGGCAACGATGATCATACAGTTCATCAAAGGTATGATAGCCGTCAGATACCTTTCCGGCGTCGCATTCAATCGTTATTTTGCCCATTTCATTCTCATGAGTAGCTGCTTGGATTTTGTGGTCATGGCTTGTGGTCGATCCGTCCCGCCACCCTGAAAAAAAGGCATCGATAACTAGGTGCGGGATAATCCCCTTTGGATCGACGATACCTGAATCAACCATCGGGCCTCGGAGAGATTCCCAGCAGTTGATGGCTTTCTTTAACAATTCGGGGATGTTTTCTTTAGTCATCGGTTTCAACCTATTTTCCTAATAGCTTGCGCAATTCATCCCGCGCTTTTTTCATGATTTCGCTTTGTGACTCATTATTGAGCGGCTCTAATTGCTCATGATTGAAGATATGCAGCAATCCAGCGGGCGTATCGAAATCGAATACATACCGCTGTTGACCGTTGCGCGTCTGGAAAGCGGCTCGGATCGTGCCGTTGGCTTGATAGCTCCCGCCCACCTTACGGACCCGATCGCCGAACTTGAACACGTCTGGTTTCATGACTTCCCCTCGATAGTCTCCCGATAAACCATGGCCCATGCTTCAATACCAGATTCGACCTGGAAGAAATGTGGCCTAGGTTCTAGCAAACTGCATATATCGGCTATTTCTGGAAATAGAGCCGCCTGCAAAGGCCATATAGCCCGCCACTCTCTTCGGTCAACCCGATAAAACAATACCGGACGCAATTTCGAGGTGGATGCTTGCTCGACTGTCTGTCTCCACCATGCCGGAATAGCTGGTGTTTTCGCGCGCTTCACTTCGACAGACCAACCGTCCAACCCTTCCAGGTCCGAATCACCATCATGCTGTCGCACACGACGCTTTGCGTTGACGCCAAGTAGGTCTCGAAGAATCCCGGCAATTTCGCACTCGCCAGCCCGGCCTTTGCGTCGGCTTTTGCGCCCGATCTGAACCGGGCTAACGGTTGTCGCGCCCGACTTCATGGTTTCCCCTCGAACGGTAAATTATGCGATTCTAGGCGTTTTACTGACGTACCCTTGGTACCCCTAGCGCCTACTTCCGTAGCGTTGCTTCCTGAGCCGATTTGGCGGCTTAAATCGCCAACCGTGGCCCGTAGGCTAGACAGGTCTCCGCCCAGGACCGCGTAGAGGTTCTTTGGGAGCCGGTTGGAGGGGCGCGGCGGGCGCTTTCGGTGGCTGGGCTTAGTAGGCATTCACCACCTCGCTCCAAATCGCCACCACATCCCCATGCTCTTTGCATCGATACGCATTTTTGGCTGATGCAGAGTCAATGACAGCCCGCTTGCAGCGCGGACAGACCAAGATTGGATCGCGGCGAACTGAATAAACTGGCGGATAGCTATGTGCGAATTGAGTTTCCATCATTGCTTCTCGCAGTATCTCAGGTTTAAAAGACACGGGCCATCCTGGAAAACCACTAATCCGTATTCTTCAGATTGCATTCTCGCAACAAAGCCTTTCTTTCCGACGCAACGTGCTTGCTTGCATTGTTTCGAGTAAGCGGCAGGCGGCGGCATGAAAAGTACCTGGTCGCCATACTTGAATCGCTTGTCAGGTTGTAGGGGTTGGTAGTTATGGAATGCGTGGTTCATGGCTAAAGATCAATTCCTCGATTGTTTCTTTTTGTTGGTGCCGGCATATCCCATGACGGCAATCCTCCAGCCATGGATTCAAAGCGGGCGAATTGGCCAAGGAATCGCAACGGGATAATCCCCAAAACACCACTGCGCTGTTTACGAATCAGCAATTCAGCGCAATTCTTGTCTGGTGAATCGGGGTTGTATATCTCATCCCGGTAAAGCATGGCGACCACATCAGCGGATTGTTCCCACTCTCCAGAGTCCCGCAAATCGGAAAGCATCGGGCGCTTGTCTGTTCGTTCTTCGAGTTTCCGAGAGAGTTGCACAAGCGCAATAACTGGGCAAGCTAGTTCTTTCGCTAATCCCTTGAGCGCTCTTGCCACCGCCGATTGCGCGTTCTGGCGATTCTCTCCGCCGGCTTCCACCAGTCCAGCATGATCGACGACCACCAGATCGATATTCCCCTCGCGCCGTTTCAGTCGACGTGCTTTCGAGAGAATATCGGAAAGCAGCGGGGAGCCGGTTTCGTCGAACCAAAGTTTAGCGGATGATAATTGCGTGACGGCTGATGTCAATCTCGACCAATGATCATCGTCAAGCTTTCCGGTTTGCAATGCGCCAAGATCGATATTCCCGACATTCGCCACTAGCCTTTCAACCTGTTCAGCGTTCGGCATCTCGGCGGTAAAATAAGCGGCTTTCCCGCCATCGCCAACCACGCGCGCCGCAATCTGCAATCCGAGGACGCTTTTACCCATCGCTGGCCTGCCAGCCACTAGATACAGCTTTCCCGGTTTCAATCCGCAAGTCTTTGCGTCGAGATCAGCAAGGCCGGTTGGCGCGCCTTTCGGCGCTATTCCTTCAAATCGCTGATCTATTTCATTGACAACCTCCGGGAGCAAAGTCTTAATCGGAACTAATCCCGATTCAAATCCAGCCGCGTCGGCGACAGCATCAATCGCGGCCTTGAGTTGCGCAATCGCTTTTTCCGCGTCATCACGCATCGCCCACGATTGCAAATCAGTTCCAAGCTGAATCAATTCACGACGACGCGCCCTATCTCGAACAATTCGCGCATAGGCCAGAACATTCGCGGCGCTGGGCGTATCTCTTGCGGCGGTCCCGATATATGCCCAATCGCCTTCCTGCAAAGTCCCTTTCGATTCCATCCACTCGGCAATCGTGAGAACGTCAATCGGCTGTCCTGCCGCATCCATCGCCGTCATTGCCGAGAAAATCCGGCGATGCGCTTCTTTAGAAAAGTCGCCAGCGGAAACGATTGCCGAGACTTCGGAGAACGCAATCGGAGAAACCAAGATTCCGCCAATAACTGAGATTTCGGCTTCAATGCTGGCCAGAAGTTGATTTTCCATTAGCGCCCCTCCATGACTTTCAAGATATTGGCTTGCTCAAGCAGCCAGTCAAATGACGCGGCCCATGGATGAGCATAGCCTTTTTTTGCCGGTGCGCCACCGGTCATGAGCGAATCTTTCAGAACATGATCGATCAGCCGTTCCCATCGATCAAAATCACCGTCGATTTTTTTGAATAGAAAATTCTTGGCTGCTTCGATCCGATTATCTGGCCAATGCCGCAATTCAGCAAGCCGATGCAATCCATGGCCAGGGCATTTCCGATTCCAGATTTCCCGCATTCGTTCGACGGCTTGAATGTCGGAGGGCGAGAACGTCATCGGTTCGTCAACCATGAGAACGGCGGTGGCGGTGGCGGAACCGTCGCGCGCGACAGTTACCACCTCCTCCTCCAATCTTCCAAGATCAGGAGCAGGAGCAGGAGCAGGAGCAGGAGCAGGAGCAGGAGCAGGAGCAGGAGAAGGGGCATTGCTTTTAGCATTGCTCTTAGGAATGCTCGTAGCATTGCTCGTAGCATTGCTCGTAGCATTTCTTGGCGGAGGCTCTATGTCGTTTTTCCTTTCCCATCTTGCACTTGCGGCTTTTCTTGCCTTGTCTGATCGGTCTGGAGCATGAACCACGTATCCGTTGTGCTCTTCCCAGTCATGAAGTTCGTAGACGCCGTTCTGAGAGTCCAAAAATGCCAGCTCGACGAGCTTTGTGGTCAGCGCCCCCGGTGCCCCGGTCCATCTTGCAGCGATTTCTATAGCCCTGGAGTTCATGCCGACGAGCTTCCCGGTTGGCTTGTTGATTGCTGAAAAACACCATAATCGCTGTAATGATTCAACTCCCTGATACCCTAAATCTTCTTTAAGAACTACTGTTTTCCAATGATCCCAAAAACTTACTGAAAGCCTAATATCAGAATTCATTCCATCCACCATTCGCGGTTAGCTTCTCTTTCCGAGAGTTCAAATGCGTGTAAATACGGCGCAAGTTCAGGGACAGCATGATTAGGGACGATTCCACAATCCACGAGATAACCGCAATTGACGAGCCGCTGAATGGATTTTTCAGGCCATCTCCCCGGAAGAGAGCGGATCATGTTTGAGAATTGACGGTTGTTTAGGAGGGTTATCAAGGCGACGAGATCAATCTTTGTAAGCCGCTTATCATGCGCGGCTGATTCCATGATGAGCGCATTGAGCGCCAGCCGCTCGTTGACCTCTTTCCAGAATCGCCGATCTTCGAGTTTCACGACATTGCTAGTCTTAGCATTCATGACTGCCCACCAATTCGCATTGCGCGATTGAAGGCGTCTTGAAATTCTGAGAATGAGGCTTGAGGATTGTTTCTGAACCAGCACCACAACGCGAGCATTGATAGGGGATTCATGATTGGCCTCCCCATTGCGCCGCCATGGCATCTGCAATTCCTTTGTAAGTCCTGCTTCTATTCTTCCATCGTTCGGACGATGGCGGCATTTTCCATATTTTATTTTCTCGCCCATCTACAACATTCGAGGGGTGCAGCTTCGGCAATCCTTTCAGCCACAGGCAGGTTGCCTTTGTTTCTCCGTGGCCATGTTGCCAAGGCTGAATCACCTGATCCGGCTTTCTGATTCGGCTGGATATGATACTGACCGGGTTTTCAAGAGCGATGCGCGGGATGGGCGCGGAAAGCAGCAGGCGCACGAAGTCCAGCGCCTCGGCCTGTTCCTTCAGCTTGTCCTTGAACCATCGGGCGCCGCTGACGGCAAGATGAGTGCATGGCGGATGGGCAATCATCATGTCCCATCCGCCATGGAGGATAGCTAGAACGTCGCCATGAATATGCCCTTTGGGTTCCCCTCGCTATCGAGAATAGGTCACATGACCAAGGCATCATGCCCAACGCAAGAAAGGCATCACGCACGGTCGCAGTGAATTCACAAGCAATCAGGATTTTCATTGATGGCGCTCCCACGTTAAAAAACTGGAAGCAGGAAAATCAGATATGTTATAATATAACATTGGTCAAATTCCTATCTGGTTAGGATATTGGCAAGACGTGCCGGGCTGGCTGCGTCAACAGCCTCCCCGGTGCGCACATGATAGCATCATTGCCGTATTAATCCCAATATTCCGCGCTAGCGGCATGATCAGCAACCAGCGCTACAAGCGCCCTTTCAGTACCAGACAGATTTTTCCATACGTCGATAATTCCAGTTGGTACGTGATTCCTCCAGTCGTTGCACTTTGTTTTGTGCTCAAATGTATCGTCGTCTATATTGTTTAATGCCTGAGTATTGAATTCTCTAACAATATAGAGTGCTGTCCTGGGATTCATTATTGTGTTTCTCCTTTCTTAACCAACTTAATAGATGGAGGATTATAAAAATAGCGATAGCATCCATCATCTTCTATGATAATCCAATAATCGCTACTCTTATTTGGGACATGATCGATAATTCCATCGACGCAATAACCTCCACCCAATTCAATTTCAACGTAATCCCCTGCCTCGATTCTCTTATCTCCAGGCGTATAGCTTTCCTGTATCTTTGCGATAGCTGCATTCAAACAGGCCGCTAATCCGCTACAATTTTCTGGCGTCTCTTGAATTCCAGTGACTTCAAGAAGTAGCGCGGCGGATGATTCATGGGTGTAATGTTCAAGCATTGTTTTCACTCATCTGGAGTTGGGCAAAATACGCTATAAAGAACGTCTTTTTTAGACAAATCTTCTTCAATTATATGTAAGCACAATTGGCTTAAATATAGAACTCTTTTTATTAGCTTTGATTGGTATCTTTTCAGCTTCTCAATTTCTTTGTCTCTTTCTAGCGCCACATTTTCAACCGCTTTATTCAAACATTTCCGCAATCCTTCACAGTCTTCCGGCTTCTCGACAATCCTTGTCATGGAGAGAAGGAGGTGAGCGGCGCTTTCATTCGTGTAATACTCAGCCATTTTATTTCCTACCTTCTTGTCGTTTAAAGAATTCCGCGTAAGACGGAATGGGCATTGGACGATTCTCGGATTGCAATCTTTCCATTAGTTTTTTCTCTCTTAATGAGAGAATCTCTCGTATAAATTGCTCGTTTTTTTGTACTTTTCTATATAGAGTTTTAGTACATTTTTCTACTTTAATATTCCTAAGAGGTTCTCCACTAACATCAATGTTATCAAGGTCTGTAGGCTCTTGGCCTTTTATCCACCATAAAGTCGCTTTATTACTGATTGGTGCTGGTCTCCATCTCGTATCTGAAAATAACATATCCTTGTTTTTCATGCATCTTAGCCGCCTAACCGTGGATTGCAAATTCTTTCCAAGAGCTTCCGCATAAAATAGCGACGATTTACCAGGATTATTAGAAATAATTGGAGTCACTTCATGAATAAATTGATCAAATTTTTCAGCAGAAAGAATCGCTATTTGTTCATTAACAGTAATTGGATTTTTCTTTTTATACAGCGATTCATCTATAATAAAATAACGCCAATCGTTATTAGCGTATTGATATTTTCCTATAACTCCAATCTTTATTAACTCATAAAGCGCATATCTAACTGGATATGTGCTTATCCCGCATGATTTCTCTATATTTCCTCTGTTGCAATTAGGATTGTCGCGTAGATAGTCTATGATGATTTCAGAAGTAGTCATAACGGCGCGTCCAAGTTTCCGGTTAAATCAAGCATCAACTGGTAATCACGATCATGCACTGAATGCCAGTAGCCGCTGCTGTAATAAGGCTGTTGTTTGTAATTCCGCAGCAAGCCATCTTTATACTTTCGTCGGTCATTCGATTCTTCCTCATCATGCAGTCGGATGGTTCAGCCCGCCCGGTCTTGAACACCGGCGCGGGCTTTTTTGGTGTATGGGATTGCCCGGATTCCCCGCCGGGCACGGGAGGGCCAATGAAACCCCCTGTCCGATTATTCGCCGTCTATGCTCGACATGGACATCGGCATCAGTCCATCGGCCCCAGCCGGTGAGCGTGGGCATCCGGGAAAAGGGACCCGGTGCTTGGACGCGGCTGTTTGGGGTGGGCCTACCGGGATTGCTCCCCGTGATGCAGTATGGCTGCCCATGGCAAATCTGGGCGAAGTTCAGGCGCGGTCATTTCCCGCCCGCTAGCGGCCTCCATCTTGACCGCCAGATCGGCGCTCATGCGACGAGTGCCGTACTTGCATTGACGCAAGTAGGCGAGGTTCGTGCCAGCCGCGCGAGCGACATCCTCAACTCGTGCGGTCCCGTGCTTATCGAAAAATTGTTCTAGGTTCATTTGGCTATGCTAGCAATAGCTGCAAAAACGGTCAACCGAAAAATTACAGCAATTGCTCTTGCATGTGTGCAGCAATAGCTATATGATTCATCCAACCCGCCGCCCTGGACATCAGCAACGACAGGTCGTCTGGCCATTCTTCCTTTGGTGGTTCCCGCCGGTGATGGATTCGACTCCCGCCGGCGGGATTTTTAAGGAGAACGACATGAACACAATTTTTGAGGATCGCACGGCACGCCAGCGGATCGCGGCGGAAATGATTGTCGCCAAGATAGAGAGAAATCTCGCATTGCGCCGTTTGCAGGATCAAGCCATTCAACTCGCGGATCGTCGCCGATTTGCCCGAGCCATGATCAGAAACGGCGTTATATTCATCGCCGCCGCCGTATCGATCTTCGCCCTGATTTGGTGGTTCGGACTATGAGCACGTCGCCGGCGAATATGCACGATTGGGAGTTCGAGCGCGAGAGCGCGCGCGATGCGGAGATTAAGCAGGCTATCGCTGAACGGATTCGCGAACTTGAGCAATCCAGCGGGCACAGCGAAGACGCCCAAGAATTTATGGGCGACGTGCTATCAGCCATCGATGATTCCGGAATCTTGAGCGAGAAATTCCACTGCTATTTATTCAAGTTGTGGCAGACGCGCAACGCACAAGACGAAGAAGAAAAGAAGAAAATGGCGCGGGCAGCACAAGTTCTGGCTAACACCATTGCGCCGATTATGAGGGACATCGTGTCGTCGGACATCCACAAAGAATTCGGCGCATGAAAAAACCGCTAGGAGTTGTAGCTCCTAGCGGCTGAAAACTCAACAATGAGGAAAGACGATATGCAGACGAAGATTATACGCATCCACGCGCCACGGCGCAACCCGCGCCATCCGGTGCGTGGTTACAGCCAGCCAGCACTGGACGCCTTGACGCTTAAGGCGCTGGCGGAACTCGTGGTGGATGTGATGGAAGAACGTGGCGCGATTCCGCCCCGCCAGCCTTTGGAGGTGAAGCCATGAGCAAGTTTGTCAAGGCCGAACGCAAGACCGCCAAACTTCGGGCTGCACTCTGCGGAACCAGCGGCAGCGGTAAGACGTACTCTGCGCTGTTGCTGGCGCGTGGACTTGCCGGAGAACGCGGGAAAATCGCGGTCATCGATACCGAGCGCGGGAGCGCCAGCCTGTATAGCGATGTGACCGATTTCGATGTCGCTGAACTAGCACCCCCGTTCAATCCGCGCCGCTATCGTGAACTGATCGCCGAAGCCTCGCGCAGTTATGACGTGCTTGTGATTGATAGCCTGAGCCATGCCTGGGCTGGCGAGGGTGGTGTGCTGGAAATGCACGACAAGGCAACCCAAGCAGGACGTGGCGGCAACAGCTATACCGCGTGGCGAGACGTGACCCCAGAGCACAACGCGCTCGTGGATGCCATTCTAGCCGCGCCCTGCCATGTCATTCTGACCATGCGAAGCAAGACCGCATACGAACTTCAGGAAAACGAAAAGGGTAAAAAGACCCCGGTCAAGATCGGCCTAGCACCGATTCAGCGGGAAGGGATGGAGTACGAGTTTACCCTGGTGTGGGACTTGTCGGTGGAAAAGCATATCGCCACAACTAGCAAGGATCGCACGAGGATTTGGGACGGACGGCATGATGTCATCGGCGTCAAGCATGGCGCGGAATTAAAGGCATGGCTTGAATCCGGCAAGGTTGCGCCACCAGCACGTCCAGTACCAGAGCAGGTTCCCATCGAACCGCCACCGCCCGTGCAAGCGAAAGACTTCCAGGCCGATATCGATTCGTTCGATGACGAAGGAAAGATGAAGAAATGGCTTGTGGATACTGCGCAAGACTACGGGTGGACAAAAGAAACCCCGGTTTACATCTCCGTCAAAGCCGCATGTTCCGAACGCGCTATCGTCATCGCCAAGAATAGGGCAGTAAAGCAACAGACGGAATCTCAAAATTCCGATGAATTCGAGGCCGCTCTCGGCCCGGTGCAGGACGTGGAGTAGATGCCATGAAAAACATCGAAATCAAGAATATCGGCCCCATTGCATCGGTCACGATCCAGGTCCCGGAAGCGGGCGGCGTGGTGGTGCTCACCGGGCGCAATGGCAGCGGCAAGAGTCACGCCCTGGAGGCCGTCAGCGCCGCGACCACGGGCAAGGGGAAGCCACCGCTTAAAGATATGGCGAAGAGCGGCATGGTCAGCGTCCCCGGCGTCACGATGACCGTAGGCCGGTCGGTGCGGCGCCAAGGGGAGCTCCAGGTCGAGACACTGGAAGGCCGTCTATCCATCGCCGACCTCGTTGACCCCGGATTTGTGGACCCCGAGCGCGCCGACGCCAAGCGCATCAAGGCGCTGGTGGGCTTGTCGAAAGCCGACATCAGCAAGGGCGACCTGCACGGGTTTCCAGAGAATCTGACCAAAGATCTGAGTCTGGATGATCCGGTTTCGGCCATGGCTGAGTTGCGGAAGCGGCTGAACATCGGCGCGAATGAGTACGAGAAGTTCAGCGCGAAGGACGAAGCAGCGGCGACAGCCATCATCGAATCGCTGGCCGGCGACCTGAATACGCCCATCGATCCGGCGGCGACGCAAGAGCGAGTCACGGCGGCGATTCGGGCGCTGGACGCCCTACAAAAACAGGCTGAACTAGCGGAAGCGGCCAAGGTTCGGATTGCAGCGGCGCGGGAGCGGATTGGACACCTCTCCGGGTTGCCGTCTCTTGATCTTGATAAGGCGCTGCAAGAAGCCACGCGGATCGGACAGGAAACCGCACAAAAGAAAGCGCTTGCCGTGGAACTGAAAGCCAAGTACGAAGCGGCGGTCGCTGACTATAAAGAGAGCGTTTTTCATCGCGATGCGGCAATGGATCGTTTTGAAGACGCGCAAGCGCAAGCCAAACTCCGCGACGAACTGGAACGGCAAATCCAGGAAGCGCATGTCGAGCCGCCATCCGTCGCTGCACTCGCAGACGCCTCCGCTGAACTGGAAGCCGCCAAGGCATCGCAAGTTCAGGCCGCTCAACAACAGGTCATGATGCAACAGCGGGAGCGCGCGGATGCTTTGATCTTGACCGCCCAAGAGTATGCCGACGAGGCCAAGGAACTGCGGGAGAAGGCCAAGCAGACCGACGAGGTGCTCTCGGAGATCGTCTCCGAGATTCCGGCTTGTCCGCTGCGAGTCATCGACGGGCGGCTGGTGACAGATACGAAGCGTGGTGCCACCTTCTATTCAGACCTGTCAGCCGGCGAACGGTGGCGGATCGCCTTGGACATCGCCATTCAAGCGGTGGGCACCGGTGGCCTGCTGGTCATCCCCCAAGAAGCTTGGGAGGGTCTGGACCCGCAGAATCGGGACGCGATTGCGAAACAGGCGAAAGCGGCGCGTGTTGTTATTTTGACGGCCGAATGTTCTGACTCAGAATTGTCAGCGGAAATGGCTTGAGTGGAGACTAAAATGCGAAAAGTCATGGTTTCAGAAGAAAAATGGTGCAATGAGCACAAGCGACTCGAACGAATCGATCTATACGAGGCGTGGTTTCATCAGTTTGGAAACGATGGATGCGGCGAGAACAACTCGGTGACTGTTGCGATTGTCGAGCGGATTATCGACGGGAAAGTTGACATGGTGTTTCCGGGCAATATCCGGTTTGTTGATCAGCCACAACAGCAAGAGAAATGGCCAGAAGAAAGAACGGCAGTAGTCGCATTGCTCAGGGAGATATGCCAAGATCACGGCGACAATGATTGGCCTGACAATCTGCATCTTTATGATGTCATTGACAAGCACTTGCTGAGGCATATTGAGCGCAGCGCATAGGAGAACAATCATGTACGAACTCATCAAGCACTTTCCAAACAAGCAACCAGCGATATTGCTGGAAACCACATGTGAATCCATGGCGCGGATGCGATTAAATAAATCCGCAGCGCTATTGAAAAAGAATGAATCGCTTGAACTCAAGCATGACGGCGAACTGATCGAATATCGACAAGCGCCTCGTTATGGGCACATTAACAATTTCGACGATGCATCGGTTGGAGCAATGCCATGAAATTTCGTTACTATATTACCGACTTGACGGAAGGAACTGTTCTTGGAACCAATAGTCGTCAAGTCGCTGATCATTTCTCGGAATGTGATGATTATTTCGTCATCGATGCGCAAGAAGGACTATTGCTGCAAGACGATGAAGAGTTGGAAATTAACGAGGTGAAATACGATGAATAAATCAACAATCTGGCCGGAAGTCATGGCGCGTATGAGCACTGCGGCTATTAAAGCGACGCGGCCACGAATCAGCGTTGATTGGATAAAAGCGATACTGCTAGTAGCTGGTGCTGCGGTGTTGTCTGTAGCGATTATTTTGATGAATTGGTGAAAAAATGATTGATATTCCTGAAATTGGAAGCGAATGGATTCATAAAAATGGAAATCATTATGTTGTACTCGCCATTGCTAATGAGTCAGCAACACGAGAAGATGATTATCCAATTATGGTAATTTACTTCAACATGAAGACAAAAGAGGTATGGTCAAGGCCGCTTTCTAGATGGCATGGCAGTATGACCATATACAAATGCCCATGCTACGAGGCTAAGAAATGAGCTGGTTTAAATTCGTGACAGGAGACCGCGTTCGCAAGATCGGCGGAAGCTATCAAGCGGACGGAGAAATAAAGGCCGCATTTCTCGCTGATGATGGGTCGGCTCGGTATGTATTTCGATTCGACAATCCTCCTGGGTTGCTGCATATTTTCAATGAAAATCAGTTGGAGATAATATTGCCTGATTTCTTGCCTAATTTTAAATGAACATCAAAAGCCTAACACCAAAACAACGCAAAACTCTGGAAGGTCTTGCAAAACTAGGCCGTCCAGCTAAACGACTTGAGATTGCGCAATCTGGAGGAATCGATGGTACTCAGGCCGCTCATGCGCTAAGCCGGCTTGAAGCGTATGGATTTTGTGAAAATGATGACGAATATCAATGGACGATTACCGATGCTGGAAAATCGATATTGCTAAGCCTGGAAATCGAAGATCGGGAAGCTAATCAGCCAACGGTCGTCGATTCAGATAAAGAATCAACTCCAAGTCTAGAAGACGAAATCAAGGCATTGCGAGGAAAAATTCGATATACGCCTGACTTTTCAACGGCTGATGCTGCTTTCGTCTGCAAAGCACTCAGTGAGGAACTAGCTGATATGCCTTCTATATCTATGATTCTTGCCAAGATGGCGAGATATTGGGATGGGATGAAAACATGATTATATACAGAGTTCAAGACAGTTCAGGGCGCGGGCCGTGGAAGCCTGGATTCTCTCACCAATGGGTCATAGATAGACCGGATCATTCTAATTTGATTCCTTATTTTCAGGAATTTCCTGACTTTGATCCGGTAAAGGAAAGGCTTCATGGGGAAAGTTTGGGATGCGGATGTTTGTCTGTTCCTCAATTAAAACGTTGGTTTACAAAGAATGAAATGTTAATTCTTAGCTTTCATGGTTATCGCGCCGTTGGAGTTTGCGCTGATCGCCTAATTAGAAAAAGTGATATTCAGTGCATATTTGCTGTGATGGGAATGATTAAGGATAAATCGTACAGGATTAACCTTTATTGAAGATTAGGACCATTTGACAATGGCAGACACGACACGCGAACACATGCTTGAATCCATCATCGTTGATCTTTGCGAAGCGGAACTGACATGGTATGAAATACAGGAACGTACTGGACTCAGCGAAGAGCGCGCTAAAGAAATGGCTAAAGTGATTGCCGATGTGTTTAAACGGTATTTCGAGCGGAATGGCTACTAATTCCTAAATCATCAGAAATCATCAACAGCCTTATCTTCCCAACTGGCGAATACATCAGGTGATATTGCGAGGTCGAAAAGATATGCCGTAGCAAGATTTGCGGCGAATGGCACAAGCTGTCCAAGTGGTTCGAGGATGGCCTTTCGCCTAGTGAGGCAGTTGAGAAGTATTTGGAGAGGAAATGATAATGATGATAAACCGTTTTAAAATTAAAATAGGATGGCATCAATGCACTGCCATTTCTGGAACAAAGGACAAAGGATATATATGCTGCACAAGGCATAATTGGCATTTTGGTAAACATATTGATTATTCTGGAAGAGAAATAAAGGGGAGAAGGATTGGATTTCATAAGTGGACAAATCATATATTTTATGATTAAGCTCCTCCGCATCGAAGCCCCTCACTTTGTCGCTGGGTGTGAGTGGATCAAGTGCGGCGATACCTGGAAAGTCAACCCAAAGGCTTGCGCGCCAATCCTTAAATGGATTAGGAGGAATAAAAACCCCGCCTAGGCGGGGTTGATATTCGGTCTCAGAACCCTGTATCTTCGGGGACCGGATCAACAACCACCGGCTTGTCGATCAGGAAGTCTTCCAGATTCGCTCCCGATTCGAGCTTTTCAGTCAGCCATGTCGGCTTCTTGCCACGGCCAGCCCAAGTATTTTCCGGCTTAGCAGGATCACGATATTTTGGCGTCGAAGGATTTTCCATCTTGGCCTTGCCTGCCGCTACGGGAACCGGCGACAGCGCAGCCAGTTCGGCCTTATCGCGTTCGATCCGCTCTTTCAGCTCTTGCAGGCGCTCTTCGCGATTCTGTTCGAGCATGGCCATCACTTCGGCCCGATAGGTGTCGAGCTTATCGGCGATGTATTGCAGGTCGCTGAACGACAGCCGGTCCAGGTGCGGAAGGATAAGGCGGGTTGCGATGGGTAGCTCATCGGCCAGCGCATCGATTTTTTCGCACAATTCATCGGTCGCTTCCTGTTCGGCCGACGCTAGCCCTTCGGATTCATCGGAAACCACATTTTCAGCATCATTCAACATTGTCAGTTCTCGCTCTTTGTTGTTTGGAAAGATCAAGCCACGTCAGGAATCGAACTTCGATGTGTGAGCCTGATCCAAAGGCCCCCTCCGGTCAATTTGGGGGTCGGCAGGGTTGCGGTATTTCGGCGTGCCGGGTGCGCGCCGCCTCTTCGCATCGAACGCCAGAACTCCGGAAGCCGTCATGCCCAGCGTCTCCGCTTTGGCCTCGAACTCGTCGCGCAACTTACTGATTTCTCCATCTTTGAGTTGCTTGATGCGCTCTCCACATTGTTCGGATAGCGCTTTCAGTTCGGGAATAGTCAATTCATTAATTTCCATTCGTTGCTCCTAAAGTCTCTTTGATAAAAGCCATTGCTTCATGGCTAATCGCATTATAGTATTGAATTTTGAATCGGCGCAATATAAAATAGAATTGCTCTTTCGGTATTGACGCTTGCTTGATCGGCTATAGACGTGATCGTCGGCATTCCAGGTCCATCGGCCCAATCGGCTAGGCGTATTGGATAGAGCATCGGGAAGACCCACAGCAGGCGCAGTGGTCAGGAACATATCGGATTCAAATGCTACATCGGTTAGCGAGAGCTTGCCTGTGATGGCTCGTGAAAGTGAGATAGTCCAAGGTTCGAGTCCTTGGCTTTTCTGGTTTTATCGTATTAAGCTTGGAACGCATCATGAACACAAACGACGAACGGCTATGCCGTGATGAAGCTATTGAGATGCTTGATAAGCTGATCGAGCACCACTCGCTACGATATAAGAGCAGGTTTTCAGTAAGCGATCATCTAGCGGCCGTCGAAACCCTGAAAGCTATGCGCGACCACCTGGACCGCTGCTACGAGATACGAAGCTGCGATTGATTTCCAACGCCCCATTAGTTCATTCTGGTAGAGCGCCTGTTTTGTACTCAGGATGTCGCGGGTTCGATTCCTGCATGGGGCTTCAATTTTTATAATTAACTAGGATAACATGATGGCTGCTAAAGCATTCGAAGGCAACAATCTTTCTGAAGAAATCAAAGAGCAATTAGTTAAAGCAGCAATGGCTGTCACGCCAATTGACCGTGGCCATCTTCGGCGTGCCTTCGGGTATCCGCGACCAGCGGACCTCGCCGGTCTTGCGATTCACCCGCTCGCCCAGGTCTACCCGACCATGCAGCAAGCGCGCTTGCTGGCGGGCGAACAGGGCCGTATTCCACGCGAACCGCGCATTGCCGAACTCAACCGCCAATTGTTTTCGCTGGTGTGTATCGAGGACTTGCAGGTGCGGAACATGTCCAAGTCGGCGGCAGGCACGGCAGATGCCCCGGGAAGAAACGTTCGGGCCAAGTCGGGCCTGAATAAGTCCATTCTCGATCAGGGCTGGTTCGAGTTCCGCCGCCAACTGGATTACAAGCTGGCATGGAATGGCGGACACCTCATCGTCGTTCCGCCGCGCAACACCAGCCGAACTTGCCCTTGTTGCGGCCATGTCTCGGCGGACAATCGCCGCACCCAATCCCGCTTTGCCTGTGTGGCCTGCGGTTTCGAGGAAAACGCCGATGTGGTCGGCGCGATAAATGTACTAAGGGCTGGACACGCCCGGTTAGCCTGTGAAGTGAGCGGTGCGGTAAGGCCGCCAGCAGCAGGAACCCGCCGAAGCGACTCAGTGGTGGCTCAATGCCGCGCCTGAGCGCCGTAGGAATCTCCGGCCTTCAGGCCGGGGAGGATGTCAATTCACTTTACTACCACGAAATCCAAACTCGAATTCTAGACTCGCGACTTGGCACTGAATTCCCGCTGCCGACCTATGCAACGCCCGGATCGGCTGGACTTGATTTGCGGGCGATGATTGATGAGCCGATAACTATTTGGCCAAATGAAACAAGGCTTATCAAAACCGGCCTGTCAATCTACATCAGCAATCCAGGGCTAGCTGCGTACATTCTGCCGCGTTCCGGACTCGGCCATAAGAACGGCATCGTGCTTGGAAACTTGGTCGGACTGATCGATAGCGATTATCAGGGCGAACTGCTGGTCTCGTGCTGGAATAGAAGCGACGATCAATTCAAGATCAATGTCGGAGATCGTATCGCCCAACTGATTATCGCACCGGTGGTGCGGGCACAATTCAAAATCGTCGATCAGTTCGTGGTCAGCGAGCGCGGTGAGTTGGGGTTTGGGTCGAGTGGAGAATAAGACATGCAATTGATAGAAGAAGTAAAAGCAGAGCTTGAAAGAGCAATAAATAAATTTCCAACATGGCCTACCGATCCGCTCCATGCTCTAGCCGTTCTTGGCGAAGAATACGGAGAACTCAACAAGGCCATGCTTCAACTTGTATACGAGCCGCATAAGACAACTGCGGAGGATGTTCGCATGGAAGCGATTCAAACCGCTGCGATGTCGATCCGGCTAGCGATGAGCTTGGATTCTTACCAATACAAGGGGTGCGATCAACATAAACAATCGCATATCGAGAATGACAAGCGATGAGCAAAAACGCTGGATGGTACGCGGAGTTGCACCGCTGGGAAGAAGGATTATTTCCTGGCGCGGCATTTTGGGATGGTGAAAAATGGAGTAACAGCCTACCCATCTGCGAATGGGCAGGCCCGTTTGATACGATGGAAGACGCCGATAAGTGGGCGTGGGATAACGATCCTGATCTTTAGCGCAACAATTCCTCAATCGCCTTACCGCGCCCGCCCTTGACCGTGGCGAGCGCGTCTACACGAACTGCGCCCAAGAAAAACGCTTTTTGCAATCTCTCGGAAGCCTGCGAAACCCGACTACAGTCGGCTTAGTCCGGTCGAATCCGGTGAACTTGACAAGCACCTCATCGCCGATTTCAAACGCCGCAATGTTGCAAGGCGGGTAGACGATCAAGACGTTGGTCAGCGTGTTCGCAGAATTCAAGTCAAAAGCATCTTTCTCGGATTGCAGCTTGCGGCATTCAGCAGCATTAAGCGTCACTGAGCATGTGCCGGCGTTGGTATTCAGCGCCGTAATCACTCCGTAGCGACAATAGGGCTTCCACTTATATTTACCCGGCTCCAGCGCGAGATGGTAGAACACGGCGGGCGGGCTGATCGAGTCCGTCAGCCGCAGCTTGCCGTGTGGCGCGAAATTGCTTCCAGCGGGCGCGATGTTGAGCGAGCGCTCATCGTAAATGACCACTCGCTCTGATGTGGTTCCGGCGTCAATCGTGGCGGATGTCTGCTGGTACGCATCGATGTAGAAGCCTGGCACCTCCATCGTGGCGACTTCTTTACCGACCGCCAACCCCAGGGTGTAGGTCGCGCACCAGCAATCGATGCTAAGCGCCGCCAAGGCCGCCTTACGCGCCGTGATTTCCGTGATCCTGGCGACCCTGGCAATCTTTTCCGCCATCAGCTTCTCATAGTCTTTCTGCGCGGCCTGTTCCTTCAACTTCGCTTCCGCGAACTTTTTAACCACGTCTTGCAACCCGTTCGGCACGTCCGGGTCGGTATGCGGCGCTTCGATCTTGTCCAGCTTGGCTTGTTCCTCCTCCCCGGCTTTCTTCGCCGGATCGGGCGGAAACGTATAGGTCGTCACCGGCGGCGGGTCCGGGTCAGGCTGGACGATCAGTACGCACCAGAGATGGGTTGCGGGATTTTTCGGCGCGTACTTGTAGGCGACGCCCGCCGCCGTGGCGGTGGATGACAGCAGGGCGTTCACATAGGCCGTTGTGCGCTTCCAGCCGGCCAGTGTGGCACTAGGGCTAGTGGTCCCGTACTTGAGTAGCTCTTCGACGCTAAGGGCGCTGTAGCCCACGTACAGCACCCGCTCAGCAGGTGTCGATTGGTTGTAGCCGATGTGTCCTGTCTCGCCCGTCGCGGCTTGGTTACTTAGGTGGACCCGGCACACGCCGTCTAGGTCGGAATCGCGGGTGAGCGGGTCAAGAGAATGATCTGCGCGGTAGGCATTGATTAGGTCAAAGAGTGGCGATTCTTGCGCACGATCCGGGTCAACCCATGGAAGCCCGGTTTCCGGGTCATTTTCCGGGTCTGGCGTCAAGGATGGAGCGGTGCTGTTTTCTTTCGAAATAAGGTCGTTTTTCCACTGCTCGATCACGGCGTTATAAGCCGCTTCCGCAATCGCCGAATCGTCTTTCAGCAAGTTAAGCGTGTTGATGGTTTTAAGGAGAAGTGCGGCATAAGCGGATTCTTGCTCTTGTAGTTTTGAAAGCTCTTTATCATATTTTGCAGTGTCATACAACGGGCGAATCTTATAGAGTCCTCCGCCGGTTTCAGACAAGATGATCGCTTTCCCCATGACTACGCCTCTTCTACCTTCATCCATGCGCGTCTTGTCGTAATCTCGTAATCAATAGCACCCACAGTCCATGATAGCACTCCGTCAAATACCGTGTCATTCGGATGCAAATTAGGATTAATATCACACTCCGCAAAATGCTTGAGTTCTTTGTCGAATCCAGTTCGATAGACGCCAGTCAGTGTAACAGATTGCGGTGAGAATGAAACAGGAATCAGCCTCCCGCGCACTTTGATTTGTCCCGTTCTCGGCATCCTATCAGAATCAATGTCCCACATGAGCGCTTGCAGGAATTCGCCCATGGTTTCGATGCCGTTTGAATCGCGCAAACCGACGTAAATAGCCAATCGCCCATCATTCGCTTTTCTCTCGTATAGATCAGCGAGTATGGCCGTTGAAGCATTAGGAATAACAACATCAATCCAGGTGGATTGCCCCAAGCGGCGTTGGCATTGAATGATGGAAAAAGGATACTCGATCAGTGTGCCGCCCGTTATATAGAGACGATAGATGATATTGGAGTCTGGAGTTGCGCTTAAAGATGGAGCTAGTGGCTTTGATGTGGTGTTAGGAATCCCTAGAGCAAGCCCTAGAGCGAGGCTTGGCGCTTGCACAGAGACCTGAATCGTGGGGACGCCAAGCCCGTATTCCAGAGCTAGTCCTGGCGGCTCGACAATGACCGCTGGCGGCGGCGCTAATAGCGCCAGCGCATAGCAATTTTCCGTATGATTCGCGGACCACGACAAACTGCCTGACGAATCAAACACCCATAACGTTTTGCTGCTATTGACGGGTCCAGCGACGTAAATATTCCCGGATTGATCGAGCTTTAATGCGCGAACATCAAGAATAGACGTAATCGGGAATCCTCCCGTTGTTATTTCTGTTCCGCTAGAATTGTATTTCTTGACATACCCGAATCCGCAAACGTAGATATATCCATCAGCGCCGACCGTAATAGCCCGGTCTGTTTCAAAATTATCAACCGACCATTGCAAAGTGCCTGAGCTATTGTATTTGCGCATCGTATAACTTCCATTCGATGCGCCGCACGTATAAACATTTCCTGAATCATCAACAGCAATGCCGTTGACGGTGGCCCCGTGATTCGCGGTCCACTGTTGAGTGCCTGAGCTATTATATTTTCGTGTCGTAATGCTGCTGGACACGCTGCCGCCCGTGTACACATTTCCAGCCGAATCCATGGCCACGGCAAACACATAATCGCCGTGATCAGCAGACCAAGACAACGTACCCGATGAGTTATATTTCCGAGTGGTCTTGCTGTCAATTCCAGTTGCGCGCCCGCCACCGATACAAACATCCGTGGAATTCGCGGCGACCGCATAAATAGTGGTTCCGTGGTCCTTGTTCCACTGCAATGTGCCGTTTAAGTATTGTCTAAGTCCTCCATCACCACCAGATGCCGTGCCGACGCCAGCACTGTATAAAAAGCTGTTTATGGAGTCTGTGGAGAGTCCGTATATAGCGGCGCTACGTGAAATAGAATCAATCGACGATCCAGCAAAGCTATAGCGCCGGATATTGATGTTGGTTGCGGTGGCAATGCCGGCGGTATAGACGTAACTCGTCATTCGGATACCTCCATGATCGACGATGATTTGTCGATAAATATGGTAATCTCGTTGACCGTAAACGTTTCTCCGTTCCCTAGGTCGGCAATGTCATTAGGTCGCAAGTAAATATCCACGTCGCAACGAATACGCCGTTCTCCGTTTCTGTCATTCCTATAAGCGGCGTTCTTAATAGCGATGGTATTGTAATTATAAACGGTCGCTGATTCTCCGTAGAGCGTGATA
Source organism: Vampirovibrionales bacterium (assembly GCA_016712355.1). Taxonomy (NCBI): domain Bacteria; kingdom Bacillati; phylum Candidatus Melainabacteria; class Vampirovibriophyceae; order Vampirovibrionales; species Vampirovibrionales bacterium. Next base: position 28,355 of record JADJRF010000008.1, read on the forward strand.
CTGGCGTTTTTGCCCCCACGATCCACCGAAGCGCCGCTTAAATCAACTGCAATCCATGGATCGATCTGTTCAATTCCGTCATTAAATCGGACGCCGCGCCAGATCGTGATGGAATGACCGATTTGATCCAGAATCGCGGTGAGCGACTCTGCATCCGGTATCTCGCAAACGTAAGTCGCCGATGTGGTTGTTTCAGAGATACGCAGCTGTATGGACTTCAGTTTAATGGAAATTGACGCATCATCGTCAAAGACTAGACGATGAATGACAGGGACCGGCAATCCAACATAATAGCGAGTAATCGTCGGAATCCCTAGCGACAATCCTAACGCTAGTCCTGGAGGACTCACATAGACCATTCCTGATATAGTCGGAGTGCCTAGATGAATAGGCAGTCTTAATGCCGGAGTCTGGACTTCTCGAACCGATAGACACAACGCGCCAAGCGCATTACCCGCAACGTCTGAAGTATTCGTGCCAAACGTGGTTGCTTGCCAATCAATCGCATAGCCCACAATACCAAACACCGTGCGAGTCGCCGGCCCGGAACTTCCGCCAGACGGGACCACGCGAACGCCATAAATCGTATCATCCGAGTCAATGGAAATTGCCGAAAGCGTGTAATTCCCGAATCCTGAATCCTTGGTAATGAAGTTTAGACTGGAATCGTATTCGTAGAAGACATAATACGTTCCGCTTAAGCTCACGGGCGTCATAGAGACCGCAAAGTGTCCGCTCGATAGTTCGACAATCCCCGTGCCTTGGCTGTTATAGCTACTATCGTTGACCGGTCCTATTGCGCCAGCGACAAAACTACCACTGGCGTTGTATTTACGAACTGCCTGTACTACTCCGGTATTCCAGAAAAATCCAGCGATGAACACATTCCCGGATGAATCCACAGCAATGCCGCGAATCGCCGAATTAAACTCATTGCAGGCACTCCAAACGATACTACCGTCCGATGCGTCTATTTTAACAAGGATGTTTTCAGTATAGGGGAATGCCGTTCCGCCAACATAAATATAACCGCCACGATAGACTATCGGGCGAGGATACGGATTATCGAGGTGAGGCGATGAATACCCGGTATCTGTTGACCATTGCAATGCACCTGATGAATTGTATTTTCTGAGATTGTAATAGCCAGTTGCGCCGGGCGTCGTTCTGACAGCGCCGCTCGAATTCACAGCATCGCCATAGACATAAATATTCTCGGAATCATCAATCGCAATACCGAAACACGCCGCGCCGTGATTCGCATACCATAACAAATCGCCGTCTTGATTGAACTTGCGCGTAGTCATCGCATATTCAGAATATGCGGATAGGCTCTCGGTATCGGTATAATATTTGAGGTCAGATGCGCAATACTGACTGCCATCATCGCCCAGCACAATTCCCCATACGTTTGAGGTATTGCGACCGAAATAGACTCGATTCCCGTGCAAGTAGGGATTGCCGGATGAGTCTATTTTCTGTCCGAGAGGATAATCAAGACTAAAGGCTCCCTCGCAGCCAATTGCTAATAGCGGCTTCGCCATGATTAGGGCTTATAGATGAGCTTATTGATGGCGTTCCAATTAATCGACCAGTCCGTGCTGACTGAGATCACGTCCGTATCATCGGAGTTGGGGAGCATTCTAAAAACAACCGGATTCGTCACGCCTCCGAAAGTCCCAACCGCGACACAAATAACATGTCGGAATGTAGCGGTTAGCGATGTCCAGGTTAAATCATCGTAATCGATATTTGAATTCGTGACCACGGGCGTCGTAAGTTGCTTTCCGCCAACCGTATAACCTCCAGTAGTAGTCAACTCATTATAGCTTGGGTCTGTGCTGTCATTCGCGCCGTTGTCCCATTGCGTGTGCGCTGAATTGAATGTATAGCCAGAAGTGACTAGACGAATACGGAGTTCCGAGGTGTCCAGATCAAGTCCGCCCGTGTTAATGAGTTTCCATGAGTGATCGTACCAGTACATTGCGGCAGTCATGATGTTCCGTCCAGTTTAGCGATGACGCGAGCGCTGATATTGAGCTTATTTTTATTGACGGCGGTCGCAAGAATGACTTTGAAGATACCAGCTTCGCAAGAGAGAGAAACCTGGCTGTAGTGGCTGATGAGGTATTTGAGTTTTTGAAGAATATCCAGCGATGGATTGACGACATCAATCGTGAGTGTTTGATCGGATTCTGAAAAACCGGTATCGTACACAGAGACCGCGCCGTCCAAGGTGTCAACGACGCTGCCCCCGGCGACTCGCTGAATATGGGTTATTCACCTTTACATCATGTAATAGTATGATCCCGTTTGGATCATACGTTATAGCGGCAATTGAAATCATACTGACCCCAACAGGAATTGTTCGGCATCAGAATTAACGCGAACACGAATGTATTTCATAATCTGGAACCAGATTGCTTCTAGGTGAGGTTCCAAGCCGGCGGCTTCGACAGTAATCAGCGCGTCGCCTCGTTCTATTCTCCGAGTCTCTGCTTGAATCTTTTCAATCGTGGCTTTCGTGAGTTGCTTTTGCAGTTCAAGCGCTGCTTCGCGTCGCTTGTTCTCAAGATCGATTTGTTCTGTTATTTGCAGCTTTGTGTATGTATCGGCACTGCCTAATGATCCGAATAGCGAACCTAACAAGTCGCCGGTCCCGCTAATCGTTTCATTAATGCTCGAAAACGCGGCTTCGACTTGCTTAGTTTGCGCTTCCAGGTTAGCTACATTCAGAGTAACAAACGCCTCGATGTTCTTGATTCTTTCGTTACTGGCTATTTCCTCCATTTTAATGCGGAAGCTATCGGCTTCTTTCGTCGCCTTTTCTACTTTCTTCGCATTATCTTCGGCGGCGGTAGAGACGGCGGCAAAAGCGCCAGTGGCTTTTACGGTCTTACCGTCAATACTACTGTACGAAGTGACTAGCGCGCCATTTGCGGCGACGACGCCTTCAATATTCGTGCGATATTGTTCTACCTTGACGTTATCAGGCAGTTTTAATTCCGGCAATCCTTCCAGTGTGCCGATATATTTTTTTGTCGAATCATTGGCGTCTTTTGTTTTATCGTCAATCTTGTTCAGTTGCGCTAGGATGCCATCCCATGAACTAACCGGGACCGGCTTTGCGAGGAAGTTGACAAGATCGGTATATTCTTTATCGGCGTCTCGAATGCTTTGTTCGTATCGCGCGATTTCAGAGATAGCGCCGTCAAATTGATCGACGGGAACTTTGACCGGCTCATTCGTCGGCGGTTCTTTTCTAGCGCAAAAATTAATACCCATCGGTAAGGTCAGAGATTTGAGTTCCAATCGTTGCGCCTTCATATCCGGCAAAAAAATCAATCGCAAGAATATCATTTAGTTTGTCGCCAAGACCGGATTCTTTTGTTGCTACAAACGATAACGTACCGACCGCAGCGGCCAGGCCAGCAGGGCCAGCCAAAGCGGCAGCGGCCAGCAATGCCTCTGCTTTAATTGCGGCCATGCCAGCCGTAACCGTAGGCCATAACCCATTAAATACGGCAAGCCCGCCAGATAATGCAGAAAACCCGATATTAGCAGCGAGCGCATACCCGCCAATTTCGCCAATTAGCGCTATCTTGCCAATATCAATTTCTGAAATAAACTTAATTAACGATCCAAGGCTTTCAAACAAACGGGCCTAAAGATTTAACAGCATCACTAGAGTAAGCGGTAGTGCGAGTCAATAAATCAACAATGGTCTGTATTGCGCCTTGTAACCCTTGTGTTGTTTCAAGACCTTTTAGATTAAATAAATCGCTAATTGAATTAAATAGAATTTGTAGCGAATCGGCAAACTCTCCAAAGTCTACGCCAGATAAAACCTCTGGGAGATTTTTTGGCAACAGAAGAAAATAACTCGGCTATATTGCCTAAGTTATTCTTTAACCAAACAGCGGCGCAAAAGTATCGTTATCAACTGAGGTTATAAACGATTTCGCTAGCTCGCCAAGTGCCTCCTCAATAGCGCCAAATTCATCTAAAAGAGGATCGCCAATCTTAATAAGCGCAACAGTAAATGCCTGAGCAAGATTGGATGTCGCATCTTTCATCTTGTCGAACGCGGCTTGGGTTGCGCCGCTCTCATTCGACATTTCCAACAAATTAGCCTTGAACTTGTCGGCATTGCTCCGGCAAGAATCATGACAGCGTTTACAGCTTCTGTACTTCCGAATAAAGTTTTTAACTTATCCGCTGAGAGTCCAGTTTTTCCTTAACTTGATCCAATACGCCAGCGAATCCAAGCGATTTTAATCCGGCCTCGTTGAAATTAATCCCCAAATCGTCGGCAAGTTTTCTTTGCCTGTTCTCCAGGCGCTAGGATTGCGCTAATTGTTGCCTTGAGTGCGGTAAATCCTTCCGCTGTGTTAATTCCGGCGCTGGTTAGCGTAGCAATCGCCGCGCCTAGCTGTTCAACAGCAACGCCGCCATTAGCAGCAACGCCGGTGACGCCGCCAATGCTTGCGCTAAGTTCTGGAATAGTTGTCTTTCCAAGCCGAACGGTAGTAAAGAATATATCGCTATATTTTCAGCTTGATCGATGCCTTGCCCATACGCATTTAGCGTCCGACCAAGAAATTGCAGTGAATCGTTTTATTAACCGCCACCGCTAGCTTTTCAGCAAGCGCAACGGCTTTTAATGAATCTTGATAGGATATACCTTGAGAAATCGCGTTATACGTTGCTTTTGTTACTTGATCGAGACTTTGCGTGCTATCAGCAGCATAAGCTAAAATTTGAGTTCTAAATTCTTGTAGATTTCCTATTGGCTCTTTGACTAGAGCTGTAATTTCCAATGCCTCATCGAACTTATCTGCTTCATTAATTGCAAAGCCCAATACGCAGTAGCAACGGCAATAACCGAAGCCTCAAAAGCCAAATCGCTTTGCTTGGCGAAGCCGGGGCGCGGTAATCTGTGCCCCGCCCCCTCAAGTGCGGCCAGTTTGTTAGATACGCTTTGCGTAGTATCCGATACTTGATCGACGCCACGAAAAATAAGCTCGACAACGCTTTGCAGGTCAGCCATTATTTTATCGCTCTTGCCTTATCTTCATAATACATTCCCCATAGCTCGCACTCTACCGTTGTCAATTGTCCTTGCGGAAATAAATCAGGGCGACACTCAAAGAGAAATCGCCCTTTCATATCGCAAAGCTGCAAAGCCATCACGACATCGGGGATTCCGTAGAGCGCGGCACTTTTCCCAAATCTGGCCCAAGCCCGGTAAGCTCAAGGATTTTATTGGTAAGCTGATACCCGACAACCGGGTATAGAGCAAATAGCCGAATAGCGTCTTCGCGCGCAATCTTCGGATCGACGCTCCCGAAGACCAAATGATCGAACCGCTTGGAAAGGTCTTCGGGAGGTTCCCCATCGGCCCCGAAGAGCTTTTTCAGCGCGTCGGCTTTGTCTGGAGTGTGCCGCACTAGCCAGCGCCTCGACAGTCGCCGCATAGAGCCTTGCACGGCCCTGTGCGTCGTTTGCCGTGGCAATCTCCACGCCCGTCAATCCGCGCACCGTCCATATCGGCTTGGCGTCTTCAGGGAACCAGTGGGCCAGATCATCGACCGAAACTTCCGCCGTCCGTGGCGATAGTTGCGATGCACAAGACCGGAATCGCTCAAGATCGAAGCTCATATCTTAGAGTCCAGTAAAGTCTACGCTGGCCTGTTCCGGAGATACCGTGAAAGACCCTTGCGGGGAACTCTTCACGCCGAACGTGCGCGCCACGCCAAGTACGCCTTGGGTCAACTGATACGCGGAACCAGAGCGCGACGGCTTAAACCGGAAGATCAGCTTTTGCCCGACCTTGCTCAGAATGCCGTCCGTGACGCCGGATTGCAGCGCGGCGGTAAAGCTGGCTTGGCCCAAACTGGACGATACAGAACCCACGTTCCCATCATAATAAGATTCGGAATTTGTGGTATTGGAAGTCTCCGCCGGCACCCAATCGCGAGAGTTAGCGATTTCCGCAAAAACAGGGGTCGCCACTCGAACGCGTACCGACTTCGCCACGGACCCGGTATGAATCAGCGGGAGCGCGGCGGCGAATGTGAGTCTACCGCGCAAGTAATCCACAGAATACACGGGATAGTCATAACGCTCTTGATGAGTGCCGACGACTTGATAGATTTCATCAGCGGTAATCGGCGCTGCGGTAATCGAGGTTAAGCGCACTTGAGCCACCTCGATTGAGCCGACCGGAATAAATGGAGGACCACCGGAAGCGCCGCGCGTCTCGGAATGCGCAGTCGTTGCCGTTCCGGCGACAACAGCATAAGCGCCGCTGGAGTTCACCGTGATGCTGTTGATGATATGCGTGTTCGTCGAAGACCCGCGTGTGCAAGTCAAATCAGTATCAGCGGCAACGGTAATCTGCCCAGTGGTCGCACCTCGCGCCCGTCATGCCGGGAGCCATCAAAACGACAGCAGCGGCATCAACCATGTCATTAGTAGTACTGACTGCTGGAATAACCGCGCCGCCATTAATGACGCCGTACGGACCAATCACCGGCTCATAGCCGCTCGCTTGACTCCACGGCGTAGACGTTGCGGTGAAAATAGCATGGTCGCCAGAATCTGTTAGCGCGGCGAATGCCTGCTGACTAGCGGCGCTCTCGTATTCAATCGTTTGAGTGGTCAAAATGGCCATGATGTTTCTCCATCAATAAGGGCTACCGGCGATATGCCGATAAGTCAAATCAAACCGAGCAACAGCGCCTATTAGTACACTGCCAGTTTCAGAAAAAAGAGTTGCTCCGCCGGTATACGTCAAATCTTCAGCCAACCCGCCCAGCGTCGGATCGGTGCCAAGTGCCGTTGAAATCAAATAAGCAAGAAGTGAATTAGCAGCCGTGGTTCGGCTGGCGTCTTCGTCGTAACGATTAATCGCCTCGACAGTTAAGCTGGCGACCACTAAAACATCATCATAGTCGCGACTTAAAACCGTTTCCTCTCCCTCGATCAGCGCATAAAAAGGCGTTTCGTCGTAATCCTGTGGATAGGGATTACGGGTTGCTTTCAATCGAGTTGCTAGCGCGGCTATTGCGAGTTCACGTTTGGCGGTTGCCATTAGTCTTCACCCGTGCCATCACCAGCGGGAGGCGGATTTTTTTGAATCAGCCAACTTGTCTCTGCGTCGATCGCTTTCTGCAAATATTCGCTCAACTCTGTCCCTAAGTCGGTAGTGACCGATTCAAACATCTGCCCTGGACCTGGGCCATATAGCACGGTATAAGGTAACCGGCTATTCGGATTAATGGCGTTCTTCATACCTTGAGAGCGCAATACCTCATTCCTAACTGCAATGAGGTATCCGCCGCTATTCTTTGCGGGAACCCAGAATCCGCTTAATATTTTGACGGGTGTCTTTTTGACTTTAACGACAATCGGATCAGACGGCCTACCAGCACGAAATGGAAATAGAGACGTTAAAAAATTCTCCATTCGTGTTCCAGTTTTCTTGCTCGATAAAATAGCCCTAAGCTGATTCGAGTTAGCGCGATTGTTAAATAGTTGTGCCGGCCCATCCAATTTGCTCTTGATCTTGCTAGACGACAAATTAACTTGCTTTGCTATTTCCTGAGAAAATCTCGTTCTTGCGCGTGAAGCCGTTTTATTCAACCCGCGATAGAGCGCCTTGGTTGCGCCGTTCTTGATATAAGCAAGGCGCTCACGTACTTCATTCAGTTGCTGTTCGTTGACTTCAACTTCAATCATCGCCAGCCCTTACGATAATCCGAGAAAAATAGCCATCATCGGAGTCACGTTTCAGCACGATATATCGATCCGATCCTATGGTAATCACGTCATTTCGACGCGGTATGTTTCCAGCAAGATCAGCGATTGCAATCGTAATGATCGTCTGCTTCTCAATAGCTGACGTGGCTTCGGTTAGTGGATTCACTACGTCTTTATCGACGATAGCGACCACGGTTAATTCATCATCCGTGGAATCAACCGTATAAGTCGCCGCATCTCCAAAGAACGACTTGATCAGTGGAACAGCAGTCCCGTTCATCAAGTCGCTAAAATCCGACATGGGTTACTCCCAACCGAAGATCGAATAAAGCTCAGTCGCCAGAGCTTCAGACCCATTGTTGAGATACGCCCATGCCGTGATATTGCCGCGCATCACGCCAGCACTCCCATAGGACCGCCGATCAGCCTGACTTTGCAAGTCGTGGATGCGGCGGTAGCGGTTTCCCAAACCGTGCCGATGGTATGCTTTCCGCCAGTGGCAACACCAGAAGCGAACGCGGCTTTAAGCTGCGAGCCGGTAGTGCGATAGAACACGCGATTTCCATTCGTCTTTGCGCCAGTCGCAACAGCAGCCAGCGGAAATACACCTTCCAGCGCAATCGCGATTTTCTGGCCTGCACCGGTGGCTGAATTCAGCGCAACCCCAACCATGCGATTGATAACTAGCAACTGGCCATTAGCGACAGCGCCGCTCGTCGTGTAGTTGAAAACTTCGCCTTCAGAAAGACTTTGAGCCATGACTGTATCCTCAAACTGATTAATCAGCCGCCCAATCATGGGCGGCGTGACTGAATGGATTAGTTGCCGCGATACTTGTGAACAGCGCGGAAATCGAGCGCGGACACGCCGAAGTCAACGCCCACCAAATAGCTAGTGCCTTGACCATCCCACTCTTCGTTTTCCCGCATGTACGGTTCGGCCATGCCATTCAGGAAAGCGACCTCAAACGTGTCGAAGATGTTCGGATCAGCCAGCAGATACCACGCTGCGGTGCCGTAAGTCTGTCCATCGAGCCGGGCATCCGTGATGACCTCGTAGCGACCGCTGAACGGATTTGGCGGCAAGGTTGCCCCAGTGCCAGCCGGGTCGTAAGTCGCGGCCATGAGCACGCGCGCGGTGTGCTCAAGCGCCTTCGGGACCATCAGGAACCGTGGCTGGATATTCAGCACCGCGCTAGTGTTCGGGTCGGTCTGCTTAGCCATGGCCACGGCAGCGGTATTCAGCGTCGCGACAGTGGGAGCGGTGGATGCAGCCACATAGTTCTTATGGCTTGACGTGTCGAAAAGCGCCGTAGAGTCCTGATTCAGAGTCGGACCGGTGCCATTCAGCAGCGCATAAGTGATGTCGCCAACCTTCCGATTGCCGGCGCGGCCCATGGCGCGGGGAATAGCCGACAGGGCACGCAGATCGTCGTTGATGATCAGCTTGCGAGTGATGCGGTATTTCTTCGCATAGCTCACCAGCTTGATCGTTTCCTTACGATCCGTGAACTTGCCGTAAGTGATGTCTCCATCTTCCGGGACTTCATCCAAGCCGGTGAAGCCGGAAAGGCCGCTAATCTCTGCGGTCTTGAAATCCGGCAAGGTGCCGCGCCGCGTCCAGGTCTGCCACGTTTCGGGAGCCTCTTCCCACCCTTTCAGCAGCGACTTGTTAGCGACATTAGCAAGGATATTGGTGAAGTCGGACGTGGTTTGCCCAGCAGCGCGATACGTCAACGCGCGAAAGGCTACGGCGTCATCGTCCATCGCTTGTGTGTTGATGCCGTGCATCCGGCAATAATCGCCAGCGAGCACGATCAACCGCTTGCCCACGAATCCACCAGCCCGCGCGCCGTCAATCGACTTGCGGTCGGTCAGGACGCCGGCTTTCACAAGCATCGCTTCGGTAAATCCGTTGCGGAATTTCTCAGTCTGATCTTCGCCCATGCGGACACCAGCACCCAACGGTCGCGGCTGATAAGCAGGGGAGGCGGCGGGTTGAGCGCGACTGGCAACGCCAAAAACTTGCACGCCATCAGGCACGGTTCCTTGGTTGGAAGCCGGTTCCGCTTCGCCGCCCAGCGTCTCCATCACAATCTTGCGAGTTTGATCGGCGCTCCATCCTTCATTCAGCGCTTGCGCTCGAATGCCGTCATACACCGAATCACGGGGACAATTGGATTAGCAAAGATGCCATCGATTTCTTTCAGTCGATTGCGCTCATCCAGAACTGCTTTAGCGCGTATGGCATCGATTTGACGAATCGGCACAACCGGATCAGTGCCAGCGCCATGATTATCAGTAGTCCCGACTTCGACAGCCGGCGTTTGAGTTTCATCAGCCATTGCATTAACTCCACTTAAAGACCGATTAATTCCAACGGATGCGTCCGCCGGCACCGTTACGACACTTGATTCAAGTAGCGTCCATCCAGTCACGCGGATGTCGTTACTATTTGCTTGTTCTTCAAATTTGTTGACTTGATAGCCAATAGAGATATTCTTTAAAAACCCGTCACGCACATCATTAAATACTTCAATGGCTTTCTTGTTATTTGAAAACCGCAAGACGCCACGCAATTTTCCATCCTTGATTTTAATTCGCTCCACCACGCCGATTGGCTCATCGGTATTGTGATTCCATAGCAGCGGCAATCCATCGCCGGCCCGACTCAAATCAACGGCGTCTGAATCGTGAACAAGAATCTCTCGGCCAAAGAATCGATCAACTGGCGATTCGCTGGATAGCGACGCGGGAACGGTTCGGCTTTCGAGATTGGCTTCCCGCAAATCTAGCGTTGCAAACCGCTCAAAGCGGCCATCTTGCAACGCGCTTAGGTCTCTTGTACTCATGCCGCTTGATCCTGTACTGGAGCCTCTTGTGGCGTTTGCTGTTTCGGCTGCGAATCCAGCGGCGGGCGCACGTCCAGCGGGTCGGCCATAAGCTGCGCGTCAACCGTTGCTGGGTCTCCGCCCAAGTCTCTAATAACCTGCTGTCTGCTTCTAAAGCCGGCCTCGACCATGGCTTGAAATGCTTCGATTTCTTTCTTTGGATCGATCCACGGGATTTGCGGCGGGCGGATTTCAGGACGATAGAGACTCATCTCATCAACGCCGGCCGGTACGCGCAACAGACCGGAAAGCCGAGACGCATCAATAAATCGACGCCAGACCGGCAAATAGAATTTCTCGCGAAGGTAGTCAAAGATACGGCGATAATGCGCAACCGTCTCAACCAGTTCTTGCCGTTGCGCGGAATACGTGCCGTTGTAGTTCTTGGCGATACTGGAAAATCTCGTGCCGGTCCCGGACGCAATGGCCCGCAGTTGTGAATTGCGGAATAGCTCAAGATTCGGATTCGGGCGTTTCGAGTCGATAACGCCGACATCCTCACCCGGCTGTAATCCGTCGAAGATTAAACCAGGTTCCATTGAAAATGAACGGCTCCCGGTTTGGCTCTCTTCGCCAGTCGTAGTGACGGTATCCGATAGCGCCGAATCGCGCTTGATGAAAGCAGTGAGTGCGGCGGCAACTCGCGCGGCAATTCGCTCGCTCTCTTCGTAATCTTTCAGATCATCCAGCCGGGTCAGCACGCCATGGAAAATAGATACACCGCGCGTTTGGTGTAGCCGTTTCACCAATTTAAGGTGCACCACGTTTTCGGCGCGAAGAAAAACCGTATCGAATCTTGAGCCGGGAAGAATCAGTGAGCCGGGATGCTGCTTGAGAACGTAATAGCCAATCGCGCGACCCCAGCCGTCTTTTTGCACGCCGTGAACGATCAGCCGAGATGCGTCGGTTAGATCGAAGGGCACAAAATCAGATTCGAGCCATTCCAGCGCATAAGGGATTCGGCTGGTGTACGGCGCAACGGGCTTATTGACGTGTTGAGCAAATACCTCTCCATCCCGAAGAAAAGAGCGACAGACAATCCGCTCCATTTCGCTGCCTGGAAGTTCGCCGGTCACTTCTGGGTATTGCCAAAACTCTTCCCACAACTCGGCAAGCTGCTTATTGAGGTCCGTCGCCGGATCGCGAGTGCGCGCATTTCTGGCCATCGGCTCGATACCTGCGCCCGCGCCGATGATGTTCGTTACCAGATCGTCAAGGATGCCAATCGCTAGATCGTGGTTTTCGTCCAGCCACCGGCCATACTCGCGCAAGTTGCCCTTGGCGCGGTCCATGACAGCATCCGCGCTTGCCGAGTTGCCGCGCCTTGGATGCTGAGAGGTAGCGGTGGCGGCGTCGTAGTAGCGTTTTGCGCTGGCCAGCCGTCCGAGTGCCAGCATCCGGGAAGCCGCCCAGGAAGGCGCAACGTAGGCAATCAGGCGGGTTAGCGCGTCCATGTCGCCACCGCGTAGGGTTGCCCAGTCGTCGCGCCCGTGGCTTCAGCGATAGCCGCTTGGAGCTGGCCTATGTAGGCTTTGAGGCGGGGGAGTTCTGCGGGGGAGAACGATAGGCGCTTGTCACCGGTCGCAATTGTGACCGCGCGCTTGCCGATGGCGAGTTCCTGCATCGCGGTTTGAGCGTCACTCAACCACGTTTGCAGAGTTGCTACAGGGATACCGGTAAAGATGGACATTCCATGCTTACAACACAAAAAAATGGAATGTCAAGCATTAAAAAACCCGCTACGAGAGCGGGCTGCATGGACGGTGCTGCAAGTTTAACTGTGAGGATTTCTCACATTTAAAAGCAGCCCTACTTCTTGGGATTTTTTACCGCGTTTCGGCGATTAGCCGCCTCTTTAGCCAAAAATGCAAGCGGTATCCGGGTCTTCCTGCCGCCGTAATTGTAGACCTGCTCAATAACCACAAGATAAGCATCCCTTGACACCTGCGCGGTCATCATCCCAGAATGGGCCTTGACCCTAGAAATAAATATATCCTTGTCAAATCCATCAACCCTGCAAACTGACGATAAAGCCTGCACGAATGCAAAATGTCTTGCGAACCTTACGCCATGCTCCGCGCAAGAAATCGCCAAAAACGCGACATCATAGGCGTGTTTTTCGTCGGAAACCTTATAAGTTCCAGCCTTAAACCTGTTGTTCTGGTTGCCATTTGCGGTTGTTTGTCCTGCCAGCATGGCGATGGCGCATTGAATAGGTATCCCGGTCAATTCAAGATAATTCTTGACCTTGATATAGTGTTCGCTGCCAACTCGGCAATAGCTGGCCAGATAGTCTTGTAAGGTCCAAGGCCGCGTAGCGACTTCGAGTTCTTGGATCGTCTCTCCCTGATCTTCGGCAACCACGTACTTGCAGGGAATTCCAAGTTTTCTGGCAACGTGGAATCGATGATGCCCAGCCTTGATCTTCAGCTTTCCGCTGCCGTTTTTAACAACGTGCATCGGGTACGGATCAAGCCAGCCATAGGCCAGCATGGACCGCTCAAGCGCCGTGGTCTTGCCAATGTCCCGGTTGAAGTCAAACAATTCAAACCGGTCGTAGTTAGTAGTTTCCTGAATGTTTGCCATGATACAATTACCTCTTAACGGTTTTTTTCGATCCACTTTATGACCCCATCCAGGGCGCTATCCCGGTTGGGGTCTTCTTTCTTGATGCGCTTTAGTTGTTCGATAGCCATGACTCCGTATCTTGGGGCATCGTAAACCTCGCCGTTCACAACAACATGCCGCTTGGCGGTTTGCGGCGTTTTGGTGCCGCCCCCTATTTGCCGTGTAGGTTCTTTTCGCCTTCGTTGCCTTGTCTCTCTGCACCTCTTCCGGTTCGTTGGCCAGTATCGCCGCCGTCGATACCGCTATCCGCCCCTCCTCGACAGCCTCAATCAGTTCTGGCACGCCTTTCTCCAAGACTTTCGTCGCGTGATCCACGCTCTTTCCAGACACTCCAAACTCCTTACCGGCCGCATCGCGGGCGTCGCTCTTCGAGCCCTCCGGTAAATTTACCGGAGGGCTATGCTGGTTGACCCCGCTTTCCATCCGCTCCTTCGCCTGCCGGTCGTAGTAGGAACGGAATCGGGCAGCGACCATGGAAAGCTGCGACGGGGTGAGGTGCCGACGGTGGACGTTGAGCGACTTCACGTAGCCCACCGGATCATCCGGATTTACCTCGACCGTTTTCGGCGCAACTCCGGCGATCTCGCAAGCCTTCCAGCGCCGCCGGCCATCCAGTATCTTGCCCTCGTATAGTTCAATCGGTATCTGTTGCCCGTTTTTTGCGATGTCTTCCGCCAAGGATGAAAGAGACCCTTTCTCCATGGGGAGGATGTTGGCAATCTCATGAAATTCCATGACCACCTCTTGGCGGTAACACGCGAGGCGGCCCATCATCTGAAACCTCAATAACCCATGTTCCCCTCATATCTCCTCCTATCTTTTTGGCGCCAGGTATGCGCCCTGCAATGAGCAGTTGCTGGACTCGCGTCCTGCATACGCCTAACCTTCGGCTCGCTTCCTTCGTATCTATCAGCATCGCTGTTTATCCTATCTCAAGTGATTGGATTGTGCAAGCATAAAACAAATAAGAGTATCAGTCAAAACTTAAAAGCAAGGCATTAAAAAACCCGCAATGGGGCGGGTCTGGATATGCGACGTGTCGATCAAAAACCCGGATCGTCCGGCGAACCCAGCGTGGTCGGCTGATCGATCAAGAAATCCTCCAAGCTGGCACCGGCTTCCAGCTTTTCCTTCAACCAACCGGGTTGCTTGCCTTCCCGGCCCAGGTGCATTCGGGCTTCGCTGGGTCTTGATACTTCGGCTTTGACGGGTTGGCCATCTTCACCGGTGCCGGACACAGCGCGGCGAGTTCGGCTTCAGTTGCCGCCGTTCTGGCCTTGTCGGCTTCGACTTGGGCTTTCAGTTCCGCGATGCGCTCTTCGCGCTTCTGTTCCAGCATCGCCTGGACCTCTCGGCCATATTCATCGATGGAATCGGCGATATACCGAAGATCGCCGAAGTTCATATAGTCCAACGGCGGCAGAACGATATGGCGCCGATGATCGATGGATTGCGGCGCTGGACCCATAATGTCATTTTCCCCATATTCGCGTGCTTGAATCATTGCTTACCCCTCCACCGGAATCAAACAGGCTTCACGCCCCACCACATCCACCCACGCTGGCGCTTTACCGCGCCCGGTCCAGGTCTGTTCTGGATTTCCAGGATTGCGAAACTTCGCGGGCCGCGAAGACTTAACCCGCTTTTTCTTCTCTTCCGTCTTCGCGGGCGGCTTCATCGCTAGCAGTTCGGCGCGGCGAGCATCGAGCTTTGCAAGCTCTTCATCGAGACGCTTCAATAGCTCGGCCTCGATTTCTTTTGCCTGAACCAGTAGTTCATCAGTTGTTGCCATCGTCAAATCCATTACATTACCTTTCTGTAAGCGCCGAATATAGCGCGATTACAATATAGGAAATCGGATTAATCTTTGCAATACCCGCGATTGCAATAAAAGTGATTATTCTCTTTTCCGCGCTTTCCGGCTTGCTCCCTGGACATAATCCCTGTAGCCAAGGCGCGGGCGATACCCGTTGCAGTCTCACCGAAACGCTCTAGCCGATGGTAGAGCGCTCCAGGGCTAATGTGATGGGATCGTGCAAGGTCTATGAATCGCCATCGATGTTGCTGGTATTCGATGAATCGCGCCATCGTTCGGCCTCGACAATGATGGTTCGGCAGTTTTCGTCAAACTCCACAACATCCGACATCGGCCCGTGCTGGCCCCATGTCTTGACCGCCTTCCACCCGGTTTCCGTCAAAAGTTCTTGCAACTGGAAAGGGGTGTAATGCCGTTGATGAAACGGTGCGGTTTCCGGCGAATAGGGCACCACATTTTCGTTGGGGACGCTGATCAGCAGCCGGTCAGCGGGTAGCGACTGAAGGAGCGGCTTCGGGTCGTGAAGGTGCTCGATCAGCTCGAAAGCAACCGCCCAGTTGGCTGCGTATCCGGTCCTATATCTTTCATGAAGACACCGCCCATCCAGCTCTTCCTGAGAGTAGTATATTTTCTTGTGGTCATAATGTGATTCAGCGTAGTCAATACTCTCTCGGCTATGTTCAAGAGCGATGATAGTATCAACAGCAGGCTGTTGCGCCATGATAAGGCTGCCGTAGCCGATACCAGACCCGCAATCAATGACCACGCCGTGCACCTTGCTGGCTGCAAAAGCATAGCGGTATCGATGATCCGGCTGTATCTCTTCCAGCGTCTCGGCCACTTGCCGCTCTCCGGATAGGAGCGCCGTGGTTTCTTCGGTCCCGCCTTGGCCAGTCATCGCCCGGAAGCGGGCGCGATTTGCTGGAATCACCAGCGGATTGTCTTTGTACCCGTAGACGAACCCGCGCTGATTGATGCCCAGAAAACCGGATTGTTCTGGAGCCATGCACACAAGGCCAGCGCGCTCCATCACGCCTACCCAGTAGGCCACGTTGACGTGGCCATCTTCGACCGCGCCGTTTTTGTGGTCGGCATAATCCGCGCCGAATACCCGCAGTTCCTTGACACCGATGAAAGCCGCGTAGACCACGATATAGGCAAGCGAGTTGTGCCACCAATTCGAGTGTTGCGGCTGGATGTTCTTTCGCAACCAGTCCCAAATTTCGTTCAACGGATACCGATAGACGTGATTTGGCCAGCCGTCCGAGTTGTCGCTTGTGATGATCGGCTTGTTGTGCTTCCAAAGGCTAGCGCCGTAACGCGGGAACTTATCCGCTTCGCCTTGAATGTGGTCCATCACAAACAACAAATCGTGGTTAAAGACATTGACGCCACGGTTCAATGTCCAAATCTCATCACAGGTTGTCACTGCTTCAGATAAGTCATGCTGAAGCCATGCGCCTGCATAAACGTCGCGCGACTGCCCTAAAGCAACCAGCGCAACGGTTTTAGGGGTGTTTCCGGTCGGATGATGCCATTTCATCTTATCCATGGAGTGCCTGTTTGTCTGCGGATGAATGAACTGTTGCCAGTGCGGATTGTGGCTTTGGGAGCAGGAGCGGAATGAATAGGCCGAGAATGATCGATCGCGGTCCAATCAATAGGTCTTGCCAGTAAAGCAGCCAGCGCCAAAACGCGAATATCAAGCGCTTCATTCCTTCTGTTTGCAGGCAGAAACCATTCTCGAATGGGCCGGCCCTTAATATACTTCGTTCTGACTTGTTCAGCAGTCAGCATTTCAAAATAGTGTTTATCATAATCTAGAGGGAAATGGCAATAGCCCGGACCCGCCTCCTTAATCTTGAGCCGTGCATACCATGCGTCTTTTCCTGAATCAGCGCCAACATGCCAAACATTCGCATTGTATTTTTTACTCTTTGCGGCTTTTGGCGTCCAGATTGGCTTCGCTCCAGGCATTCCCTTTGTTGGGTAGATATGCCGACCAATCCGTGCGCCGCAAAATGCGTAGACCTGTGCGGTATGATGCCCGCCAGAATCCACACAACCAGCCATGACGCGCAGTCTTCGGCCCGTTTCGGTCTGGTAGATGCCTAGCAAGAATTCATCGAGGTCATTCCATACTTCATTTTTGGCTGGATCGCCATGGAATACCCGATATTCAATGCCCCACGATTCTGGCGCTTCATCACGTGATGATGCTCGCCACCCGACAATCTCAGCCTCCAGTCGGTCCCCTTGCACGTCCACGCCAGCAGTCAAATACAGGATTCTTTCTGGTATTTGATCCTTGCCGTAATGCTCGCGACGCCCCATCAGTGAGTCAGGGTCGGCCTTTTCAGCGTCTTCCTCCCACGATTCTCCCAAGCTGGTATTGACCCAAGTCTTGAGCAATTGCGGGTCTTGCTTTGCAAATAGAAACTCTCTAGCAATATCGGCCCATTTTCGCCATGGGCTATAGAGTTCGTTGATATGGAACCCGGCGACGCCGTTAAAAGGCATTTCAGCTCGCCATTCTCCCATTGCCAGCATTCGCGGCTTGTGACTTTCCTCGATTTCGACAGCGCATTCCGGGCACACCATGATCGCTCGATCAGGCTCACCGGGAGGCCATCGGCAGTTCTCCCACTTGAATATGTGGAATGTTCCGCAATGCGGGCAAGGCACGTAAAAATGGCGTTGGTCGCTATTCTCATACGCCATATCGATACGAGAAGCGCCCTTAATCGTTGGCGTTGAGGTCAGGACAATGCGACGATTCCAAAATGTAGCGGTGCGCTTGATCGCTAAATTAACAGGGTCGCCTTCACTGCCGGCACTCGCTGGGTATCGGTCTACTTCATCGCACAATACGATGCGAATCGGTCGGCTGGCGAGGCCAGCGGGAGAATTCGACCCGGCAAGCGTGAGGTGCCCGCCAGCGAATCGTTTGTGCAGGATGGAGTTGCCAGAATCGCGGGAGCGTGGATCGGCTATCTTATCCTTGAGCGCTGGAGTGTCTCGAATCATCGGCGCAAGGCGGTCTTTCGAGAACGCCTCTGCCATGTGCTCCGTAGGTTGGAGCATGAGAATAGGCGCGGGGTCTTGATCGACATGAAAGCCGATAATCGCTTTCAGAATCGCAGTTTTCCCGATTTGCGCGCTGCTTTTGACGACGACGGTATGGATTCCTCTCTCGGATACCGCGTCCATAATGCCTTTTTGGTATGGGGCGCGATCCGTGGAGAACTGTCCCGGTTCGGCGCTATCCTCAGCACTCAGTTGGAGATATTGATTCGCCCACTCGCTGACCGTCAGTTTCGGTGGCGGTTTGATCGCTTTGAGCGCCGATTTCGAGGTCCGATTTAAGGCAATTTCCCATGTCATTGTCATAGTAGAGTTCTTCTAGCGCGGTATGGATTGCGTCTGTGAGTAGCGTTTCGACCTCAATAAACGACTTTCCGGCCACCAGTGGCGCGTATTTGTAGGGGATCGCAATCATCTTAGCCCGGAAAGCCGAAATCATTCCAATCCAAGATGCTTCTACCTTCTCGGAGGGGATTAAGTGGCCTTCGAGTTGTGCTTTCTCCAAGGCAAGAATATCGGCCTCCAGCTTTACCTTTCGCGTCCGCTCCGTATCGTAGTCGGTAGGGGGTTCATCTGATTTTTGGCGAGCATCCAGCCAAGAAATAACAGCCGCCGTCTCGTATTGATTGCCCTCCCTGCCCAGTCTTTTAAGCAGGATCGGCATACCCTGTTTTGCCCACTGAGTCAGCGTTTCTTCAGTGGTTCCGAGAATATCCGCAAGCTGTCGCTTGTTGACTATCATCTAAAAGGTCCGTTTTGTTGTGCTGTCGCTACAGAAATTTCGGGCTCC
>JADJRF010000009.1 GCA_016712355.1 Vampirovibrionales bacterium
TGGCTGCTAAAGCATTCGAAGGCAACAATCTTTCTGAAGAAATCAAAGAGCAATTAGTTAAAGCAGCAATGGCTGTCACGCCAATTGACCGGGCCATCTTCGGCGTGCCTTCGGGTATCCGCGACCAGCGGACCTCGCCGGTTCTGCGATTCACCCGCTCGCCCAGGTCTGCCCGACCATGCAGCAAGCGCGCTTGCTGGCGGGCGAACAGGGCCGTATTCCACGCGAACCGCGCACTGCCGAACTCAACCGCCAATTGTTTTCGCTGGTGTGTATCGAGGACTTGCAGGTGCGGAACATGTCCAAGTCGGCGGCAGGCACGGCAGATGCCCTGGGAAGAAACGTTCGGGCCAAGTCGGGCCTGAATAAGTCCATTCTCGATCAGGGCTGGTCCTGGAGTTCCGCCGCCAACTGGATTACAAGCTGGCATGGAATGGCGGACACCTCATCGTCGTTCCGCCGCGCAACACCAGCCGAACTTGCCCTTTGTTGCGGCCATGTCTCGGCGGACAATCGCCGCACCCAATCCCGCTTTGCCTGTGTGGCCTGCGGTTTCGAGGAAAACGCCGATGTGGTCGGCGCGATAAATGTACTAGGGCTGGACACGCCCGGTTAGCCTGTGAAGTGAGCGGTGCGGTAAGGCCGCCAGCAGCAGGAACCCGCCGAAGCGACTCAGTGGTGGCTCAATGCCGCGCCTGAGCGCCGTGGGAATCTCCGGCCTTCAGGCCGGGGAGGATGTCAATTCACTTTACTACCACGAAATCCAAACTCGAATTCTAGACTCGCGACTTGGCACTGAATTCCCGTTGCCGACCTATGCAACGCCCGGATCGGCTGGACTTGATTTGCGGGCGATGATTGATGAGCCGATAACTATTTGGCCAAATGAAACAAGGCTTATCAAAAAACCGGCCTGTCAATCTACATCAGCAATCCAGGGCTAGCTGCGTACATTCTGCCGCGTTCCGGACTCGGCCATAAGAACGGCATCGTGCTTGGAAACTTGGTCGGACTGATCGATAGCGATTATCAGGGCGAACTGCTGGTCTCGTGCTGGAATAGAAGCGACGATCAATTCAAGATCAATGTCGGAGATCGTATCGCTCAACTGATTATCGCACCGGTGGTGCGGGCACAATTCAAAATCGTCGATCAGTTCGTGGTCAGCGAGCGCGGTGAGTTGGGGTTTGGGTCGAGTGGAGAATAAGACATGCAATTGATAGAAGAAGTAAAAGCAGAGCTTGAAAGAGCAATAAATAAATTTCCAACATGGCCTACCGATCCGCTCCATGCTCTAGCCGTTCTTGGCGAAGAATACGGAGAACTCAACAAGGCCATGCTTCAACTTGTATACGAGCCGCATAAGACAACTGCGGAGGATGTTCGCATGGAAGCGATTCAAACCGCTGCGATGTCGATCCGGCTAGCGATGAGCCGGATTCTTACCAATACAAGGGGTGCGATCAACATAAACAATCGCATATCGAGAATGACAAGCGATGAGCAAAAACGCTGGATGGTACGCGGAGTTGCACCGCTGGGAAGAAGGATTATTTCCTGGCGCGGCATTTTGGGATGGTGAAAATGGAGTAACAGCCTACCCATCTGCGAATGGGCAGGCCTGTTTGATACGATGGAAGACGCCGATAAGTGGGCGTGGGATAACGATCCTGATCTTTAGCGCAACAATTCCTCAATCGCCTTACCGCGCCCGCCCTTGACCGTGGCGAGCGCGTCTACACGAACTGCGCCCAAGAAAAACGCTTTTTGCAATCTCTCGGAAGCCTGCGAAACCCGACTACAGTCGGCTTAGTCCGGTCGAATCCGGTGAACTTGACAAGCACCTCATCGCCGATTTCAAACGCCGCAATGTTGCAAGGCGGGTAGACGATCAAGACGTTGGTCAGCGTGTTCGCAGAATTCAAGTCAAAAGCATCTTTCTCGGATTGCAGCTTGCGGCATTCAGCAGCATTAAGCGTCACTGAGCATGTGCCGGCGTTGGTATTCAGCGCCGTAATCACTCCGTAGCGACAATAGGGCTTCCACTTATATTTACCCGGCTCCAGCGCGAGATGGTAGAACACGGCGGGCGGGCTGATCGAGTCCGTCAGCCGCAGCTTGCCGTGTGGCGCGAAATTGCTTCCAGCGGGCGCGATGTTGAGCGAGCGCTCATCGTAAATGACCACTCGCTCTGATGTGGTTCCGGCGTCAATCGTGGCGGATGTCTGCTGGTACGCATCGATGTAGAAGCCTGGCACCTCCATCGTGGCGACTTCTTTACCGACCGCCAACCCCAGGGTGTAGGTCGCGCACCAGCAATCGATGCTAAGCGCCGCCAAGGCCGCCTTACGCGCCGTGATTTCCGTGATCCTGGCGACCCTGGCAATCTTTTCCGCCATCAGCTTCTCATAGTCTTTCTGCGCGGCCTGTTCCTTCAACTTCGCTTCCGCGAACTTTTTAACCACGTCTTGCAACCCGTTCGGCACGTCCGGGTCGGTATGCGGCGCTTCGATCTTGTCCAGCTTGGCTTGTTCCTCCTCCCCGGCTTTCTTCGCCGGATCGGGCGGAAACGTATAGGTCGTCACCGGCGGCGGGTCCGGGTCAGGCTGGACGATCAGTACGCACCAGAGATGGGTTGCGGGATTTTTCGGCGCGTACTTGTAGGCGACGCCCGCCGCCGTGGCGGTGGATGACAGCAGGGCGTTCACATAGGCCGTTGTGCGCTTCCAGCCGGCCAGTGTGGCACTAGGGCTAGTGGTCCCGTACTTGAGTAGCTCTTCGACGCTAAGGGCGCTGTAGCCCACGTACAGCACCCGCTCAGCAGGTGTCGATTGGTTGTAGCCGATGTGTCCTGTCTCGCCCGTCGCGGCTTGGTTGCTTAGGTGGACCCGGCACACGCCGTCTAGGTCGGAATCGCGGGTGAGCGGGTCAAGAGAGTGATCTGCGCGGTAGGCATTGATTAGGTCAAAGAGTGGCGATTCTTGCGCACGATCCGGGTCAACCCATGGAAGCCCGGTTTCCGGGTCATTTTCCGGGTCTGGCGTCAAGGATGGAGCGGTGCTGTTTTCTTTCGAAATAAGGTCGTTTTTCCACTGCTCGATCACGGCGTTATAAGCCGCTTCCGCAATCGCCGAATCGTCTTTCAGCAAGTTAAGCGTGTTGATGGTTTTAAGGAGAAGTGCGGCATAAGCGGATTCTTGCTCTTGTAGTTTTGAAAGCTCTTTATCATATTTTGTAGTGTCATACAACGGGCGAATCTTATAGAGTCCTCCGCCGGTTTCAGACAAGATGATCGCTTTCCCCATGACTACGCCTCTTCTACCTTCATCCATGCGCGTCTTGTCGTAATCTCGTAATCAATAGCACCCACAGTCCATGATAGCACTCCGTCAAATACCGTGTCGTTCGGATGCAAATTAGGATTAATATCACACTCCGCGAAATGCTTGAGTTCTTTGTCGAATCCAGTTCGATAGACGCCAGTCAGTGTAACAGATTGCGGTGAGAATGAAACAGGAATCAGCCTCCCGCGCACTTTGATTTGTCCCGTTCTCGGCATCCTATCAGAATCAATGTCCCACATGAGCGCTTGCAGGAATTCGCCCATGGTTTCGATGCCGTTTGAATCGCGCAAACCGACGTAATAGCCAATCGCCCATCATTCGCTTTTCTCTCGTATAGATCAGCGAGTATGGCCGTTGAAGCATTAGGAATAACAACATCAATCCAGGTGGATTGCCCCAAGCGGCGTTGGCATTGAATGATGGAAAAAGGATACTCGATCAGTGTGCCGCCCGTTATATAGAGACGATAGATGATATTGGAGTCTGGAGTTGCGCTTAAATCGGGAGCTAGTGGCTTTGATGTGGTGTTAGGAATCCCTAGAGCAAGCCCTAGAGCGAGGCTTGGCGCTTGCACAGAGACCTGAATCGTGGGGACGCCAAGCCCGTATTCCAGAGCTAGTCCTGGCGGCTCGACAATGACCGCTGGCGGCGGCGCTAATAGCGCCAGCGCATAGCAATTTTCCGTATGATTCGCGGACCACGACAAACTGCCTGACGAATCAAACACCCATAACGTTTTGCTGCTATTGACGGGTCCAGCGACGTAAATATTCCCGGATTGATCGAGCTTTAATGCGCGAACATCAAGAATAGACGTAATCGGGAATCCTCCCGTTGTTATTTCTGTTCCGCTAGAATTGTATTTCTTGACATACCCGAATCCGCAAACGTAGATATATCCATCAGCGCCGACCGTAATAGCCCGGTCTGTTTCAAAATTATCAACCGACCATTGCAAAGTGCCTGAGCTATTGTATTTGCGCATCGTATAACTTCCATTCGATGCGCCGCACGTATAAACATTTCCTGAATCATCAACAGCAATGCCGTTGACGGTGGCCCCGTGATTCGCGGTCCACTGTTGAGTGCCTGAGCTATTATATTTTCGTGTCGTAATGCTGCTGGACACGCTGCCGCCCGTGTACACATTTCCAGCCGAATCCATGGCCACGGCAAACACATAATCGCCGTGATCAGCAGACCAAGACAACGTACCCGATGAGTTATATT
Source organism: Vampirovibrionales bacterium (assembly GCA_016712355.1). Classification (NCBI taxonomy): domain Bacteria; kingdom Bacillati; phylum Candidatus Melainabacteria; class Vampirovibriophyceae; order Vampirovibrionales; species Vampirovibrionales bacterium. The sequence goes on from JADJRF010000009.1 coordinate 4,575, forward strand.
TCCGAGTGGTCTTGCTGTCAATTCCAGTTGCGCGCCCGCCACCGATACAAACATCCGTGGAATTCGCGGCGACCGCATAAATAGTGGTTCCGTGGTCCTTGTTCCACTGCAATGTGCCGTTTAAGTATTGTCTAAGTCCTCCATCACCACCAGATGCCGTGCCGACGCCAGCACTGTATAAAAAGCTGTTTATGGAGTCTGTGGAGAGTCCGTATATAGCGGCGCTACGTGAAATAGAATCAATCGACGATCCAGCAAAGCTATAGCGCCGGATATTGATGTTGGTTGCGGTGGCAATGCCGGCGGTATAGACGTAACTCGTCATTCGGATACCTCCATGATCGACGATGATTTGTCGATAAATATGGTAATCTCGTTGACCGTAAACGTTTCTCCGTTCCCTAGGTCGGCAATGTCATTAGGTCGCAAGTAAATATCCACGTCGCAACGAATACGCCGTTCTCCGTTTCTGTCATTCCTATAAGCGGCGTTCTTAATAGCGATGGTATTGTAATTATAAACGGTCGCTGATTCTCCGTAGAGCGTGATACTGGCGTTTTTGCCCCCACGATCCACCGAAGCGCCGCTTAAATCAACTGCAATCCATGGATCGATCTGTTCAATTCCGTCATTAAATCGGACGCCGCGCCAGATCGTGATGGAATGACCGATTTGATCCAGAATCGCGGTGAGCGACTCTGCATCCGGTATCTCGCAAACGTAAGTCGCCGATGTGGTTGTTTCAGAGATACGCAGCTGTATGGACTTCAGTTTAATGGAAATTGACGCATCATCGTCAAAGACTAGACGATGAATGACAGGGACCGGCAATCCAACATAATAGCGAGTAATCGTCGGAATCCCTAGCGACAATCCTAACGCTAGTCCTGGAGGACTCACATAGACCATTCCTGATATAGTCGGAGTGCCTAGATGAATAGGCAGTCTTAATGCCGGAGTCTGGACTTCTCGAACCGATAGACACAACGCGCCAAGCGCATTACCCGCAACGTCTGAAGTATTCGTGCCAAACGTGGTTGCTTGCCAATCAATCGCATAGCCCACAATACCAAACACCGTGCGAGTCGCCGGCCCGGAACTTCCGCCAGACGGGACCACGCGAACGCCATAAATCGTATCATCCGAGTCAATGGAAATTGCCGAAAGCGTGTAATTCCCGAATCCTGAATCCTTGGTAATGAAGTTTAGACTGGAATCGTATTCGTAGAAGACATAATACGTTCCGCTTAAGCTCACGGGCGTCATAGAGACCGCAAAGTGTCCGCTCGATAGTTCGACAATCCCCGTGCCTTGGCTGTTATAGCTACTATCGTTGACCGGTCCTATTGCGCCAGCGACAAAACTACCACTGGCGTTGTATTTACGAACTGCCTGTACTACTCCGGTATTCCAGAAAAATCCAGCGATGAACACATTCCCGGATGAATCCACAGCAATGCCGCGAATCGCCGAATTAAACTCATTGCAGGCACTCCAAACGATACTACCGTCCGATGCGTCTATTTTAACAAGGATGTTTTCAGTATAGGGGAATGCCGTTCCGCCAACATAAATATAACCGCCACGATAGACTATCGGGCGAGGATACGGATTATCGAGGTGAGGCGATGAATACCCGGTATCTGTTGACCATTGCAATGCACCTGATGAATTGTATTTTCTGAGATTGTAATAGCCAGTTGCGCCGGGCGTCGTTCTGACAGCGCCGCTCGAATTCACAGCATCGCCATAGACATAAATATTCTCGGAATCATCAATCGCAATACCGAAACACGCCGCGCCGTGATTCGCATACCATAACAAATCGCCGTCTTGATTGAACTTGCGCGTAGTCATCGCATATTCAGAATATGCGGATAGGCTCTCGGTATCGGTATAATATTTGAGGTCAGATGCGCAATACTGACTGCCATCATCGCCCAGCACAATTCCCCATACGTTTGAGGTATTGCGACCGAAATAGACTCGATTCCCGTGCAAGTAGGGATTGCCGGATGAGTCTATTTTCTGTCCGAGAGGATAATCAAGACTAAAGGCTCCCTCGCAGCCAATTGCTAATAGCGGCTTCGCCATGATTAGGGCTTATAGATGAGCTTATTGATGGCGTTCCAATTAATCGACCAGTCCGTGCTGACTGAGATCACGTCCGTATCATCGGAGTTGGGGAGCATTCTAAAAACAACCGGATTCGTCACGCCTCCGAAAGTCCCAACCGCGACACAAATAACATGTCGGAATGTAGCGGTTAGCGATGTCCAGGTTAAATCATCGTAATCGATATTTGAATTCGTGACCACGGGCGTCGTAAGTTGCTTTCCGCCAACCGTATAACCTCCAGTAGTAGTCAACTCATTATAGCTTGGGTCTGTGCTGTCATTCGCGCCGTTGTCCCATTGCGTGTGCGCTGAATTGAATGTATAGCCAGAAGTGACTAGACGAATACGGAGTTCCGAGGTGTCCAGATCAAGTCCGCCCGTGTTAATGAGTTTCCATGAGTGATCGTACCAGTACATTGCGGCAGTCATGATGTTCCGTCCAGTTTAGCGATGACGCGAGCGCTGATATTGAGCTTATTTTTATTGACGGCGGTCGCAAGAATGACTTTGAAGATACCAGCTTCGCAAGAGAGAGAAACCTGGCTGTAGTGGCTGATGAGGTATTTGAGTTTTTGAAGAATATCCAGCGATGGATTGACGACATCAATCGTGAGTGTTTGATCGGATTCTGAAAAACCGGTATCGTACACAGAGACCGCGCCGTCCAAGGTGTCAACGACGCTGCCCCGGCGACTCGCTGAATATGGGTTATTCACCTTTACATCATGTAATAGTATGATCCCGTTTGGATCATACGTTATAGCGGCAATTGAAATCATACTGACCCCAACAGGAATTGTTCGGCATCAGAATTAACGCGAACACGAATGTATTTCATAATCTGGAACCAGATTGCTTCTAGGTGAGGTTCCAAGCCGGCGGCTTCGACAGTAATCAGCGCGTCGCCTCGTTCTATTCTCCGAGTCTCTGCTTGAATCTTTTCAATCGTGGCTTTCGTGAGTTGCTTTTGCAGTTCAAGCGCTGCTTCGCGTCGCTTGTTCTCAAGATCGATTTGTTCTGTTATTTGCAGCTTTGTGTATGTATCGGCACTGCCTAATGATCCGAATAGCGAACCTAACAAGTCGCCGGTCCCGCTAATCGTTTCATTAATGCTCGAAAACGCGGCTTCGACTTGCTTAGTTTGCGCTTCCAGGTTAGCTACATTCAGAGTAACAAACGCCTCGATGTTCTTGATTCTTTCGTTACTGGCTATTTCCTCCATTTTAATGCGGAAGCTATCGGCTTCTTTCGTCGCCTTTTCTACTTTCTTCGCATTATCTTCTGCGGCGGTAGAGACGGCGGCAAAAGCGCCAGTGGCTTTTACGGTCTTACCGTCAATACTACTGTACGAAGTGACTAGCGCGCCATTTGCGGCGACGACGCCTTCAATATTCGTGCGATATTGTTCTACCTTGACGTTATCAGGCAGTTTTAATTCCGGCAATCCTTCCAGTGTGCCGATATATTTTTTTGTCGAATCATTGGCGTCTTTTGTCTTTTCGTCAATCTTGTTGAGTTGCGCTAGTATGCCATCCCATGAACTAACCGGGACCGGCTTTGCGAGGAAGTTAACAAGATCGGTATATTCTTTATCGGCGTCTCTTATGCTTTGTTCATATCGCGCGATTTCCGATATAGCGCCGTCAAAACTGGTTACTTTTATGGTTGATGGGGCATTATTCTCAAGCTCTTTAGATGTTCCAATCCATTCGTCTACCCGATTTTTTAGCGCAACAAACCCATCGGCAATGTCGGCAGCGGCGGTTCCGGCTGACGCGCCCTCATACCCGGCTAGCCAATCCGGCCATGACCAATCCGCCAGCTTATCGGCAGGAATCAGGAATTGCGCAATAGCGCCCGCCGCAACGCCAAGCGCAACCGCTATACCGGCTGGACCTGTGATAGCCGCCGCTGCTAGCAACGCCTCCGCTTTGAGCGCCGCTAGTGCTGGTGTGACCTTGCTTCCGAATGCGATAAACGACAAAAGCGCGGTATCTAAAAATCCTGTTGCGGTATTCAGTCCAGACCCAAAACCGATAATGGTCCCGATAAATCCTTGCGCTTCCGGCGTTGCATCCTTAAATGCCGTGGCTAGTTTATTAATTCCTTCCAGAAATGGTTTTAACCCGCCTAGTTCTCCAGCGGTTATTCTAACAATTCCTGATATTGCGTCAACAACCCGCTGGATAGACTCGGCTAGTTTGTCTGGTGTGCTAATGTCAATATCGCCAAACAAGGCTTCAAACGCAGCCTTGCCTTGCTCGCCAAGTGCTTTTAAAGAATTAACAAGCGGCTGAAAATCAACTTGTGATAGAGCATCAGGAAGATTTCTTGCAACAGTCCGAAAGATATTTTCAAGCTCAGCCAGTTGCGGATTCAATAACTCAAACAACGGATCAAGAGAACCCGCTTCGATGGTCTTTTTGAATTCAATCGCAAGAGCGCCAAGCGATGAAATAACGCCGGTCGTATTAACTTCAAACTTATCGCCAAGACTGGTCAGTAATTGGCGGAAAGACTCATTGGTTGACGCAATGATTTGTTGTGCAGACTGTAATCGTAGATTTACCTCCTTATCGATACTCCCTCCCGCCTCTTTCGTGATTTGGGCGGATAATTTCATGGTGTCATTCCAGGCAGTTAAGACTGGAATCATCTTATCGTATTGCTCTTTACCAAAGAGCGTTGCCGCTGCCGATGATTGTTGCTCGTTAGTGAGTTTAATAAAGTTTGGAACAATCGTATCGAGAAGCTCTTTAATAGTTCCTATGGGTTTCCCGGCGGAATCAAACTTAACGCCAAGATCAATCATTTGCGCCGCCATGGCTTCAGTAGGATTGCGCAAATTAACGAATGACGAGCCTAGCGCGTTTGCCGCTTCTGACCCACTACCAAAAACGTCGATAACTTTTGAAAGTAGCGCGGCGGTATCTTCAAACGATAATCCGGCCAATTTAGCAACCGGCGACAGATCAGAGAAGCCTTGTGCTAATTCAGTAAAGGAAGACTTGGTAAGGTCAGCCGTTTTATTGATAACATCTGAGAATCGTTTTGATACGCTAATTGCATCTTCGTTGGCAACCTGGAATCCAGCGAGAGAGCCATTGATGATTTTAACGGCTTGATCGAAATTCACTCCGCCAGCAATAGACAAATCAAGTGCTGATTGGACAAGAGTTAAGCTATCGCTGATTGAAAATCCAGCCGCTTTAAAATCAGCGGTGGCCGTTGCGACTTGATTGGCGTTCTGCCCATATTTGAGCGCAACTTCGTTAATTGCGTCCGCGAACTGTCTTGCTTTTCCCTCGCTATCATCTAGTTGTTTTTGAAGATCAAGCAGTGATGACTGAAACTTAACGGATTCGTTATAAGCGAGTCCGCCAATAACGCCGGCAACCGCAATAAACGCCGCCTGAACAATAGCCAGCTTATCGGATAGCTTTGCGAATGGCTCTGTAATATCTCCAACAGAGTTATTTAGGTCTTGTAAGCTCTTCCCGACCTTATTTGCGGTCTGAGTGACCTCATCAGTCCCACGAAAAATAAGCTCGACAACGCTTTGCAGGTCAGCCATTATTTTATCGCTCTTGCCTTATCTTCATAATACATTCCCCATAGCTCGCACTCTACCGTTGTCAATTGTCCTTGCGGAAATAAATCAGGGCGACACTCAAAGAGAAATCGCCCTTTCATATCGCAAAGCTGCAAAGCCATCACGACATCGGGGATTCCGTAGAGCGCGGCACTTTTCCCAAATCTGGCCCAAGCCCGGTAAGCTCAAGGATTTTATTGGTAAGCTGATACCCGACAACCGGGTATAGAGCAAATAGCCGAATAGCGTCTTCGCGCGCAATCTTCGGATCGACGCTCCCGAAGACCAAATGATCGAACCGCTTGGAAAGGTCTTCGGGAGGTTCCCCATCGGCCCCGAAGAGCTTTTTCAGCGCGTCGGCTTTGTCTGGAGTGTGCCGCACTAGCCAGCGCCTCGACAGTCGCCGCATAGAGCCTTGCACGGCCCTGTGCGTCGTTTGCCGTGGCAATCTCCACGCCCGTCAATCCGCGCACCGTCCATATCGGCTTGGCGTCTTCAGGGAACCAGTGGGCCAGATCATCGACCGAAACTTCCGCCGTCCGTGGCGATAGTTGCGATGCACAAGACCGGAATCGCTCAAGATCGAAGCTCATATCTTAGAGTCCAGTAAAGTCTACGCTGGCCTGTTCCGGAGATACCGTGAAAGACCCTTGCGGGGAACTCTTCACGCCGAACGTGCGCGCCACGCCAAGTACGCCTTGGGTCAACTGATACGCGGAACCAGAGCGCGACGGCTTAAACCGGAAGATCAGCTTTTGCCCGACCTTGCTCAGAATGCCGTCCGTGACGCCGGATTGCAGCGCGGCGGTAAAGCTGGCTTGGCCCAAACTGGACGATACAGAACCCACGTTCCCATCATAATAAGATTCGGAATTTGTGGTATTGGAAGTCTCCGCCGGCACCCAATCGCGAGAGTTAGCGATTTCCGCAAAAACAGGGGTCGCCACTCGAACGCGTACCGACTTCGCCACGGACCCGGTATGAATCAGCGGGAGCGCGGCGGCGAATGTGAGTCTACCGCGCAAGTAATCCACAGAATACACGGGATAGTCATAACGCTCTTGATGAGTGCCGACGACTTGATAGATTTCATCAGCGGTAATCGGCGCTGCGGTAATCGAGGTTAAGCGCACTTGAGCCACCTCGATTGAGCCGACCGGAATAAATGGAGGACCACCGGAAGCGCCGCGCGTCTCGGAATGCGCAGTCGTTGCCGTTCCGGCGACAACAGCATAAGCGCCGCTGGAGTTCACCGTGATGCTGTTGATGATATGCGTGTTCGTCGAAGACCCGCGTGTGCAAGTCAAATCAGTATCAGCGGCAACGGTAATCTGCCCAGTGGTCGCACTCGCGCCCGTCATGCCGGGAGCCATCAAAACGACAGCAGCGGCATCAACCATGTCATTAGTAGTACTGACTGCTGGAATAACCGCGCCGCCATTAATGACGCCGTACGGACCAATCACCGGCTCATAGCCGCTCGCTTGACTCCACGGCGTAGACGTTGCGGTGAAAATAGCATGGTCGCCAGAATCTGTTAGCGCGGCGAATGCCTGCTGACTAGCGGCGCTCTCGTATTCAATCGTTTGAGTGGTCAAAATGGCCATGATGTTTCTCCATCAATAAGGGCTACCGGCGATATGCCGATAAGTCAAATCAAACCGAGCAACAGCGCCTATTAGTACACTGCCAGTTTCAGAAAAAAGAGTTGCTCCGCCGGTATACGTCAAATCTTCAGCCAACCCGCCCAGCGTCGGATCGGTGCCAAGTGCCGTTGAAATCAAATAAGCAAGAAGTGAATTAGCAGCCGTGGTTCGGCTGGCGTCTTCGTCGTAACGATTAATCGCCTCGACAGTTAAGCTGGCGACCACTAAAACATCATCATAGTCGCGACTTAAAACCGTTTCCTCTCCCTCGATCAGCGCATAAAAAGGCGTTTCGTCGTAATCCTGTGGATAGGGATTACGGGTTGCTTTCAATCGAGTTGCTAGCGCGGCTATTGCGAGTTCACGTTTGGCGGTTGCCATTAGTCTTCACCCGTGCCATCACCAGCGGGAGGCGGATTTTTTTGAATCAGCCAACTTGTCTCTGCGTCGATCGCTTTCTGCAAATATTCGCTCAACTCTGTCCCTAAGTCGGTAGTGACCGATTCAAACATCTGCCCTGGACCTGGGCCATATAGCACGGTATAAGGTAACCGGCTATTCGGATTAATGGCGTTCTTCATACCTTGAGAGCGCAATACCTCATTCCTAACTGCAATGAGGTATCCGCCGCTATTCTTTGCGGGAACCCAGAATCCGCTTAATATTTTGACGGGTGTCTTTTTGACTTTAACGACAATCGGATCAGACGGCCTACCAGCACGAAATGGAAATAGAGACGTTAAAAAATTCTCCATTCGTGTTCCAGTTTTCTTGCTCGATAAAATAGCCCTAAGCTGATTCGAGTTAGCGCGATTGTTAAATAGTTGTGCCGGCCCATCCAATTTGCTCTTGATCTTGCTAGACGACAAATTAACTTGCTTTGCTATTTCCTGAGAAAATCTCGTTCTTGCGCGTGAAGCCGTTTTATTCAACCCGCGATAGAGCGCCTTGGTTGCGCCGTTCTTGATATAAGCAAGGCGCTCACGTACTTCATTCAGTTGCTGTTCGTTGACTTCAACTTCAATCATCGCCAGCCCTTACGATAATCCGAGAAAAATAGCCATCATCGGAGTCACGTTTCAGCACGATATATCGATCCGATCCTATGGTAATCACGTCATTTCGACGCGGTATGTTTCCAGCAAGATCAGCGATTGCAATCGTAATGATCGTCTGCTTCTCAATAGCTGACGTGGCTTCGGTTAGTGGATTCACTACGTCTTTATCGACGATAGCGACCACGGTTAATTCATCATCCGTGGAATCAACCGTATAAGTCGCCGCATCTCCAAAGAACGACTTGATCAGTGGAACAGCAGTCCCGTTCATCAAGTCGCTAAAATCCGACATGGGTTACTCCCAACCGAAGATCGAATAAAGCTCAGTCGCCAGAGCTTCAGACCCATTGTTGAGATACGCCCATGCCGTGATATTGCCGCGCATCACGCCAGCACTCCCATAGGACCGCCGATCAGCCTGACTTTGCAAGTCGTGGATGCGGCGGTAGCGGTTTCCCAAACCGTGCCGATGGTATGCTTTCCGCCAGTGGCAACACCAGAAGCGAACGCGGCTTTAAGCTGCGAGCCGGTAGTGCGATAGAACACGCGATTTCCATTCGTCTTTGCGCCAGTCGCAACAGCAGCCAGCGGAAATACACCTTCCAGCGCAATCGCGATTTTCTGGCCTGCACCGGTGGCTGAATTCAGCGCAACCCCAACCATGCGATTGATAACTAGCAACTGGCCATTAGCGACAGCGCCGCTCGTCGTGTAGTTGAAAACTTCGCCTTCAGAAAGACTTTGAGCCATGACTGTATCCTCAAACTGAGTAACCAGCCGCCCAATCATGGGCGGCATGATGGAATGGATTAGTTGCCGCGATACTTGTGAACAGCGCGGAAATCGAGCGCGGACACGCCGAAGTCAACGCCCACCAAATAGCTAGTGCCTTGACCATCCCACTCTTCGTTTTCCCGCATGTACGGTTCGGCCATGCCATTCAGGAAAGCGACCTCAAACGTGTCGAAGATGTTCGGATCAGCCAGCAGATACCACGCTGCGGTGCCGTAAGTCTGTCCATCGAGCCGGGCATCCGTGATGACCTCGTAGCGACCGCTGAACGGATTTGGCGGCAAGGTTGCCCCAGTGCCAGCCGGGTCGTAAGTCGCGGCCATGAGCACGCGCGCGGTGTGCTCAAGCGCCTTCGGGACCATCAGGAACCGTGGCTGGATATTCAGCACCGCGCTAGTGTTCGGGTCGGTCTGCTTAGCCATGGCCACGGCAGCGGTATTCAGCGTCGCGACAGTGGGAGCGGTGGATGCAGCCACATAGTTCTTATGGCTTGACGTGTCGAAAAGCGCCGTAGAGTCCTGATTCAGAGTCGGACCGGTGCCATTCAGCAGCGCATAAGTGATGTCGCCAACCTTCCGATTGCCGGCCAGGCCCATTGCGCGGGGAATAGCCGACAGGGCACGCAGATCGTCGTTGATGATCAGCTTGCGAGTGATGCGGTATTTCTTCGCATAGCTCACCAGCTTGATCGTTTCCTTACGATCCGTGAACTTGCCGTAAGTGATGTCTCCATCTTCCGGGACTTCATCCAAGCCGGTGAAGCCGGAAAGGCCGCTAATCTCTGCGGTCTTGAAATCCGGCAAGGTGCCGCGCCGCGTCCAGGTCTGCCACGTTTCGGGAGCCTCTTCCCACCCTTTCAGCAGCGACTTGTTAGCGACATTAGCAAGGATATTGGTGAAGTCGGACGTGGTTTGCCCAGCAGCGCGATACGTCAACGCGCGAAAGGCTACGGCGTCATCGTCCATCGCTTGTGTGTTGATGCCGTGCATCCGGCAATAATCGCCAGCGAGCACGATCAACCGCTTGCCCACGAATCCACCAGCCCGCGCGCCGTCAATCGACTTGCGGTCGGTCAGGACGCCGGCTTTCACAAGCATCGCTTCGGTAAATCCGTTGCGGAATTTCTCAGTCTGATCTTCGCCCATGCGGACACCAGCACCCAACGGTCGCGGCTGATAAGCAGGGGAGGCGGCGGGTTGAGCGCGACTGGCAACGCCAAAAACTTGCACGCCATCAGGCACGGTTCCTTGGTTGGAAGCCGGTTCCGCTTCGCCGCCCAGCGTCTCCATCACAATCTTGCGAGTTTGATCGGCGCTCCATCCTTCATTCAGCGCTTGCGCTCGAATGCCGTCATACACCGAATCACGGGGGACAATTGGATTAGCAAAGATGCCATCGATTTCTTTCAGTCGATTGCGCTCATCCAGAACTGCTTTAGCGCGTATGGCATCGATTTGACGAATCGGCACAACCGGATCAGTGCCAGCGCCATGATTATCAGTAGTCCCGACTTCGACAGCCGGCGTTTGAGTTTCATCAGCCATTGCATTAACTCCACTTAAAGACCGATTAATTCCAACGGATGCGTCCGCCGGCACCGTTACGACACTTGATTCAAGTAGCGTCCATCCAGTCACGCGGATGTCGTTACTATTTGCTTGTTCTTCAAATTTGTTGACTTGATAGCCAATAGAGATATTCTTTAAAAACCCGTCACGCACATCATTAAATACTTCAATGGCTTTCTTGTTATTTGAAAACCGCAAGACGCCACGCAATTTTCCATCCTTGATTTTAATTCGCTCCACCACGCCGATTGGCTCATCGGTATTGTGATTCCATAGCAGCGGCAATCCATCGCCGGCCCGACTCAAATCAACGGCGTCTGAATCGTGAACAAGAATCTCTCGGCCAAAGAATCGATCAACTGGCGATTCGCTGGATAGCGACGCGGGAACGGTTCGGCTTTCGAGATTGGCTTCCCGCAAATCTAGCGTTGCAAACCGCTCAAAGCGGCCATCTTGCAACGCGCTTAGGTCTCTTGTACTCATGCCGCTTGATCCTGTACTGGAGCCTCTTGTGGCGTTTGCTGTTTCGGCTGCGAATCCAGCGGCGGGCGCACGTCCAGCGGGTCGGCCATAAGCTGCGCGTCAACCGTTGCTGGGTCTCCGCCCAAGTCTCTAATAACCTGCTGTCTGCTTCTAAAGCCGGCCTCGACCATGGCTTGAAATGCTTCGATTTCTTTCTTTGGATCGATCCACGGGATTTGCGGCGGGCGGATTTCAGGACGATAGAGACTCATCTCATCAACGCCGGCCGGTACGCGCAACAGACCGGAAAGCCGAGACGCATCAATAAATCGACGCCAGACCGGCAAATAGAATTTCTCGCGAAGGTAGTCAAAGATACGGCGATAATGCGCAACCGTCTCAACCAGTTCTTGCCGTTGCGCGGAATACGTGCCGTTGTAGTTCTTGGCGATACTGGAAAATCTCGTGCCGGTCCCGGACGCAATGGCCCGCAGTTGTGAATTGCGGAATAGCTCAAGATTCGGATTCGGGCGTTTCGAGTCGATAACGCCGACATCCTCACCCGGCTGTAATCCGTCGAAGATTAAACCAGGTTCCATTGAAAATGAACGGCTCCCGGTTTGGCTCTCTTCGCCAGTCGTAGTGACGGTATCCGATAGCGCCGAATCGCGCTTGATGAAAGCAGTGAGTGCGGCGGCAACTCGCGCGGCAATTCGCTCGCTCTCTTCGTAATCTTTCAGATCATCCAGCCGGGTCAGCACGCCATGGAAAATAGATACACCGCGCGTTTGGTGTAGCCGTTTCACCAATTTAAGGTGCACCACGTTTTCGGCGCGAAGAAAAACCGTATCGAATCTTGAGCCGGGAAGAATCAGTGAGCCGGGATGCTGCTTGAGAACGTAATAGCCAATCGCGCGACCCCAGCCGTCTTTTTGCACGCCGTGAACGATCAGCCGAGATGCGTCGGTTAGATCGAAGGGCACAAAATCAGATTCGAGCCATTCCAGCGCATAAGGGATTCGGCTGGTGTACGGCGCAACGGGCTTATTGACGTGTTGAGCAAATACCTCTCCATCCCGAAGAAAAGAGCGACAGACAATCCGCTCCATTTCGCTGCCTGGAAGTTCGCCGGTCACTTCTGGGTATTGCCAAAACTCTTCCCACAACTCGGCAAGCTGCTTATTGAGGTCCGTCGCCGGATCGCGAGTGCGCGCATTTCTGGCCATCGGCTCGATACCTGCGCCCGCGCCGATGATGTTCGTTACCAGATCGTCAAGGATGCCAATCGCTAGATCGTGGTTTTCGTCCAGCCACCGGCCATACTCGCGCAAGTTGCCCTTGGCGCGGTCCATGACAGCATCCGCGCTTGCCGAGTTGCCGCGCCTTGGATGCTGAGAGGTAGCGGTGGCGGCGTCGTAGTAGCGTTTTGCGCTGGCCAGCCGTCCGAGTGCCAGCATCCGGGAAGCCGCCCAGGACGGCGCAACGTAGGCAATCAGACGGGTTAGCGCGTCCATGTCGCCACCGCGTAGGGCTTCCCAGTTGCCGATCCCGTGGCCTCAGCGATGGCCGCTTGGAGTTGCCCGATATAGGCTTTGAGTCGGGGGAGTTCTGCTGGGGAGAACGATAGGCGCTTGTCGCCGGTCGCAATTGTGACCGCGCGCTTGCCGATGGCAAGTTCCTGCATCGCGGTCTGAGCATCGCTCAGCCACGTTTGCAAGGTTGCTACGGGGATACCGGTAAATATTGACATTCCATGCTTACAACACAAAAAAATGGAATGTCAAGCATCAAAAAACCCGCTACGAGAGCGGGCTGCATGGACGGTGCTGCAAGTTTAACTGTGAGGATTTCTCACATTTAAAAGCAGCCCTACTTCTTGGGATTTTTTACCGCGTTTCGGCGATTAGCCGCCTCTTTAGCCAAAAATGCAAGCGGTATCCGGGTCTTCCTGCCGCCGTAATTGTAGACCTGCTCAATAACCACAAGATAAGCATCCCTTGACACCTGCGCGGTCATCATCCCAGAATGGGCCTTGACCCTAGAAATAAATATATCCTTGTCAAATCCATCAACCCTGCAAACTGACGATAAAGCCTGCACGAATGCAAAATGTCTTGCGAACCTTACGCCATGCTCCGCGCAAGAAATCGCCAAAAACGCGACATCATAGGCGTGTTTTTCGTCGGAAACCTTATAAGTTCCAGCCTTAAACCTGTTGTTCTGGTTGCCATTTGCGGTTGTTTGTCCTGCCAGCATGGCGATGGCGCATTGAATAGGTATCCCGGTCAATTCAAGATAATTCTTGACCTTGATATAGTGTTCGCTGCCAACTCGGCAATAGCTGGCCAGATAGTCTTGTAAGGTCCAAGGCCGCGTAGCGACTTCGAGTTCTTGGATCGTCTCTCCCTGATCTTCGGCAACCACGTACTTGCAGGGAATTCCAAGTTTTCTGGCAACGTGGAATCGATGATGCCCAGCCTTGATCTTCAGCTTTCCGCTGCCGTTTTTAACAACGTGCATCGGGTACGGATCAAGCCAGCCATAGGCCAGCATGGACCGCTCAAGCGCCGTGGTCTTGCCAATGTCCCGGTTGAAGTCAAACAATTCAAACCGGTCGTAGTTAGTAGTTTCCTGAATGTTTGCCATGATACAATTACCTCTTAACGGTTTTTTTCGATCCACTTTATGACCCCATCCAGGGCGCTATCCCGGTTGGGGTCTTCTTTCTTGATGCGCTTTAGTTGTTCGATAGCCATGACTCCGTATCTTGGGGCATCGTAAACCTCGCCGTTCACAACAACATGCCGCTTGGCGGTTTGCGGCGTTTTGGTGCCGCCCCCCCTATTTGCCGTGTAGGTTCTTTTCGCCTTCGTTGCCTTGTCTCTCTGCACCTCTTCCGGTTCGTTGGCCAGTATCGCCGCCGTCGATACCGCTATCCGCCCCTCCTCGACAGCCTCAATCAGTTCTGGCACACCTTTCTCCAAGACCTTCGTCGCATGATCGACGCTCTTCCCAGACACTCCAAACTCCTTCCCGGCGGCATCGCGGGCATCGCTGGACTTCTTGATCGCTTCCGGTAAATTTACCGGAAGCGTTTGACCGGGGGCCGTCTGGCCGTGACCCTGCCGCTCCCTCGCCTGCTTGTCGTAGTAGCCCCGGAAGCGGGCGGCGACCATGGAAAGCTGCGATGGGGTAAGGTGACGGCGATAGACGTTCAGCGACTTCACATAGCCAACCGGATCATCAGGATTCACCTCGACCGTTTTCGGTGCAACGCCGGCGAGCGCGCAAGCCTGCCATCGCCGCCTGCCGTCCAGTATCTTCCCATCGTACAGTTCAATCGGTATCTGTTGACCGTTTTTTGTGATGTCTGCGGCCAATGATGCAATCGAACCTTTCTCCATGGGGAGAATGTTTGCAATCTCATGGAATTCCATGCTTACCCCCTTTTATTCCTATGAGGCAATACGCAAGGCGGTCCATCATCAGAAACTTCAATAACCCATGTTCCCCGCATTTCCCCTCCTATCTTTTTAGCGCCCGGTATGCGACCGGCGATTAGCAGTTGCTGGACTCGTGTCCGACATACGCCTAGCCTTCGGCTCGCTTCCTTCGTATCTATCAGCATCGCTGTTTATCCTATCTCAAGTGATTGGATTGTGCAAGCATAAAACAAATAAGAGTATCAGTCAAAACTTAAAAGCAAGGCATTAAAAAACCCGCAATGGGGCGGGTCTGGATATGCGACGTGTCGATCAAAAACCCGGATCGTCCGGCGAACCCAGCGTGGTCGGCTGATCGATCAAGAAATCCTCCAAGCTGGCACCGGCTTCCAGCTTTTCCTTCAACCAACCGGGTTGCTTGCCTTTCCCGGCCCAGGTGCATTCGGGCTTCGCTGGGTCTTGATACTTCGGCTTTGACGGGTTGGCCATCTTCACCGGTGCCGGACACAGCGCGGCGAGTTCGGCTTCAGTTGCCGCCGTTCTGGCCTTGTCGGCTTCGACTTGGGCTTTCAGTTCCGCGATGCGCTCTTCGCGCTTCTGTTCCAGCATCGCCTGGACCTCTCGGCCATATTCATCGATGGAATCGGCGATATACCGAAGATCGCCGAAGTTCATATAGTCCAACGGCGGCAGAACGATATGGCGCCGATGATCGATGGATTGCGGCGCTGGACCCATAATGTCATTTTCCCCATATTCGCGTGCTTGAATCATTGCTTACCCCTCCACCGGAATCAAACAGGCTTCACGCCCCACCACATCCACCCACGCTGGCGCTTTACCGCGCCCGGTCCAGGTCTGTTCTGGATTTCCAGGATTGCGAAACTTCGCGGGCCGCGAAGACTTAACCCGCTTTTTCTTCTCTTCCGTCTTCGCGGGCGGCTTCATCGCTAGCAGTTCGGCGCGGCGAGCATCGAGCTTTGCAAGCTCTTCATCGAGACGCTTCAATAGCTCGGCCTCGATTTCTTTTGCCTGAACCAGTAGTTCATCAGTTGTTGCCATCGTCAAATCCATTACATTACCTTTCTGTAAGCGCCGAATATAGCGCGATTACAATATAGGAAATCGGATTAATCTTTGCAATACCCGCGATTGCAATAAAAGTGATTATTCTCTTTTCCGCGCTTTCCGGCTTGCTCCCTGGACATAATCCCTGTAGCCAAGGCGCGGGCGATACCCGTTGCAGTCTCACCGAAACGCTCTAGCCGATGGTAGAGCGCTCCAGGGCTAATGTGATGGGATCGTGCAAGGTCTATGAATCGCCATCGATGTTGCTGGTATTCGATGAATCGCGCCATCGTTCGGCCTCGACAATGATCGTCCGGCAGTTTTCGTCAAATTCCACAACGTCAGACATTGGCCCGTGCTGGCCCCATGTCTTGACCGCCTTCCACCCGGTTTCCGTCAAAAGTTCTTGCAACTGGAAAGGGGTGTAATGCCGTTGATGAAACGGTGCGGTTTCCGGCGAATAGGGCACCACATTTTCGTTGGGGACGCTGATCAGCAGCCGGTCAGCGGGTAGCGACTGAAGGAGCGGCTTCGGGTCGTGAAGGTGCTCGATCAGCTCGAAAGCAACCGCCCAGTTGGCTGCGTATCCGGTCCTATATCTTTCATGAAGACACCGCCCATCCAGCTCTTCCTGAGAGTAGTATATTTTCTTGTGGTCATAATGTGATTCAGCGTAGTCAATACTCTCTCGGCTATGTTCAAGAGCGATGATAGTATCAACAGCAGGCTGTTGCGCCATGATAAGGCTGCCGTAGCCGATACCAGACCCGCAATCAATGACCATGCCGTGCACCTTGCTGGCTGCAAAAGCATAGCGGTATCGATGATCCGGCTGTATCTCTTCCAGCGTCTCGGCCACTTGCCGCTCTCCGGATAGGAGCGCCGTGGTTTCTTCGGTCCCGCCTTGGCCAGTCATCGCCCGGAAGCGGGCGCGATTGGCTGGAATCACCAGCGGATTGTCTTTGTACCCGTAGACGAACCCGCGCTGATTGATGCCCAGAAAACCGGATTGTTCTGGAGCCATGCACACAAGGCCAGCGCGCTCCATCACGCCTACCCAGTAGGCCACGTTGACGTGGCCATCTTCGACCGCGCCGTTTTTGTGGTCGGCATAATCTGCGCCGAAGACCCGCAACTCCTTGACGCCGATGAAAGCCGCATAGACCACGATATACGCTAGCGAATTGTGCCACCAGTTCGAGTGTTGCGGCTGGATATTCTTTCTCAACCAATCCCAAATCTCATTCAACGGATACCGATATACGTGATTGGGCCAGCCGTCCGAGTTGTCGCTCGTAATAATCGGCTTGTTGTGCTTCCAAAGGCTAGCGCCGTAACGCGGGAACTTATCCGCTTCGCCTTGAATGTGGTCCATCACAAACAACAAATCGTGGTTAAAAACATTGACGCCACGATTCAGCGTCCAAATCTCATCACAGGTTGTGACGGCTTCCGATAGATCGTTCTGAAGCCATGCGCCCGCATAAACGTCGCGGGACTGCCCTAGCGCAACCAGCGCAACGGTTTTAGGAGTGTTTCCGGTCGGATGTTGCCATTTTATCTTATCCATGGAGTTCCTGTTTGTCGTCGGATGAATGAACTGTTGCCAGTGCGGATTGTGGCTTTGGGAGCAGGAGCGGAATGAATAGGCCGAGAATGATTGATTGCGGCCCAATCAATCGGCCTTGCCAGTAAAGCCGCCAGCGCCAAAACGCGAATATCCAGCGCCTCATTCCTGCTGTTTGCGGGCAGAAACCATTCTCGAATGGGCCGGCCCTTAATGTATTTCGTTCTAACCTGTTCTGAAGTTAGCATTTCAAAATAATGTTTATCATAATCTAGCGGAAAATGGCAATAGCCTGGACCGGCCTCCTTAATCTTGAGCCGTGCATACCATGCGTCTTTTCCTGAATCAGCGCCAACATGCCAAACATTCGCATTGTATTTTTTACTCTTTGCGGCTTTTGGCGTCCAGATTGGCTTCGCTCCAGGCATTCCCTTTGTTGGGTAGATATGCCGACCAATCCGTGCGCCGCAAAATGCGTAGACCTGTGCGGTATGATGCCCGCCAGAATCCACACAACCAGCCATGACGCGCAGTCTTCGGCCCGTTTCGGTCTTGTAGATGCCTAGCAAGAATTCATCGAGGTCATTCCATACTTCATTTTTGGCTGGATCGCCATGGAATACCCGATATTCAATGCCCCACGATTCTGGCGCTTCATCCCGCGACGATGCTCGCCACCCGACAATCTCAGCCTCCAGTCGGTCCCCTTGCACGTCCACGCCAGCGGTCAAATACAAAATTCTTTCGGGTATTTGATCCTTGCCGTAATGCTCGCGACGCCCCATCAGTGAGTCAGGGTCGGCCTTTTCAGCGTCTTCCTCCCACGATTCTCCCAAGCTGGTATTGACCCAAGTCTTGAGCAATTGCGGGTCTTGCTTTGCAAATAGAAACTCTCTCGCAATGTCAGCCCATTTTCGCCATGGGCTATAGAGTTCGTTGATATGGAACCCGGCGACGCCGTTAAAAGGCATTTCAGCTCGCCATTCTCCCATTGCCAGCAGATTCGCGGCTTGTGACTTTCCTCGATTTCGACAGCGCATTCCGGGCACACCATGATCGCTCGATCAGGCTCACCGGGAGGCCATCGGCAGTTCTCCCACTTGAATATGTGGAATGTTCCGCAATGCGGGCAAGGCACGTAAAAATGGCGTTGGTCGCTATTCTCATACGCCATATCGATACGAGAAGCGCCCTTAATCGTTGGCGTTGAGGTCAGGACAATGCGACGATTCCAAAATGTAGCGGTGCGCTTGATCGCTAAATTAACAGGGTCGCCTTCACTGCCGGCACTCGCTGGGTATCGGTCTACTTCATCGCACAATACGATGCGAATCGGTCGGCTGGCGAGGCCAGCGGGAGAATTCGACCCGGCAAGCGTGAGGTGCCCGCCAGCGAATCGTTTGTGCAGGATGGAGTTGCCAGAATCGCGGGAGCGTGGATCGGCTATCTTATCCTTGAGCGCTGGAGTGTCTCGAATCATCGGCGCAAGGCGGTCTTTCGAGAACGCCTCTGCCATGTGCTCCGTAGGTTGGAGCATGAGAATAGGCGCGGGGTCTTGATCGACATGAAAGCCGATAATCGCTTTCAGAATCGCAGTTTTCCCGATTTGCGCGCTGCTTTTGACGACGACGGTATGGATTCCTCTCTCGGATACCGCGTCCATAATGCCTTTTTGGTATGGGGCGCGATCCGTGGAGAACTGTCCCGGTTCGGCGCTATCCTCAGCACTCAGTTGGAGATATTGATTCGCCCACTCGCTGACCGTCAGTTTCGGTGGCGGTTTGATCGCTTTGAGCGCCGATTTCGAGGTCCGATTTAAGGCAATTTCCCATGTCATTGTCATGGTAGAGTTCTTCTAGCGCGGTATGGATTGCGTCTGTGAGTAGCGTTTCGACCTCAATAAACGACTTTCCGGCCACCAGTGGCGCGTATTTGTAGGGGATCGCAATCATCTTAGCCCGGAAAGCCGAAATCATTCCAATCCAAGATGCTTCTACCTTCTCGGAGGGGATTAAGTGGCCTTCGAGTTGTGCTTTCTCCAAGGCAAGAATATCGGCCTCCAGCTTTACCTTTCGCGTCCGCTCCGTATCGTAGTCGGTAGGGGGTTCATCTGATTTTTGGCGAGCATCCAGCCAAGAAATAACAGCCGCCGTCTCGTATTGATTGCCCTCCCTGCCCAGTCTTTTAAGCAGGATCGGCATACCCTGTTTTGCCCACTGAGTCAGCGTTTCTTCAGTGGTTCCGAGAATATCCGCAAGCTGTCGCTTGTTGACTATCATCTAAAAGGTCCGTTTTGTTGTGCTGTCGCTACAGAAATTTCGGGCTCCGCGATACCAGCTATTTCTATATCCTGCGTGAGTACCTTCATCATCGTCACCAAAGAGCCTTCTGGGAAGCCAATCACGATCGATCAATATCGTCGTCCCAGATCAACCCGCGCCCGTGGTGGAAGTGGATACGCGATGCGTCAAGATCACGCTAGATGTTGCCCCTTCCGCAACACTTTATATTCGCACGCCATAGGTCTGATCTAAGCTAGTTCCCTATCGTCAACCAACGTTCCAAGGTAGAGTTGAATCGGTCACGATGATTCACCCACAATGACGCGGTATGCGCAATAATGGTTTCCCCGGTACGCAACCAATCGTCATGGTGGAAGAATTGCCGGTCTGTACCGTCTGGAGTCTGTGGGATCGTTCTTAGAATTGACCGGCTTTTCCCCATCGTGCATGTTATGGCGTGATTTCCTAGAGATACAGCTCAAAAAATCTGGTGGAGTAATCAGGCTTGTTCCGTCCGAGTGACGGACATGAGCCGGCAAGATTCCATACAGACCCGCTTGCATGTATTCATCACCTTTCACCGGCTTTTTCAGGTTCGGCCTTTTCAGTGGCCAGCACAATACCTTTTTCATCCCGTGCCGACCTTGCCGCGATTCTGCTATCGCTGATTTGTCGCTCGATCTCTCAAACGAAGTAAGCCTGCTTGTCGAATCCCTCCAACCACCGACCGCTTGAACGCCCGCATGAATCGCCGGATAAAGACTTTATCCGAGAATATGTACCTTGGCAATGAGTGGAATTTGCAGGAATCAAGAGCTCTCACCGCACCGGCTATGTCGCCGCCGGATGTCATCGAGGTTCCGTCCGGCGACTCTGCCTCGAAACCATGAACGGTCTTGTAGGAGGATCATCTACACTTCGCCAAACGCCAGGTGACGTCTCAGCAGTCAGCGCGCCGTTGGTAGCGGTGGGCACCACGCTAATCTGCAACTCGATGATATCCCCTACATACGTGTTATCGTCCGCCGGGACGAGCTGGCCCCGTATCCGTTCCGTCTCCATCCAGCGGAGAGCCGGATGTATAGCCGAATAGACTGGAGCCACCGCTCATCGCCGTGTTAGCCAGGTGCGTTCCAAAGGTGGTTCCCAGAAGTTCTTAGCCGTACGCGACGCCGGTCCAGACCGCTGCTACCGTCCGAATACCAGCGCATATTGCTGATATTCGTATTCGGCGGCGCGTCCGCTATAAGCGCGTAGCTTTTTACATAGCGCTGTAATTCGTTCCAGCGCCGGGCACCACCAGCGGATCATTTTCGCATCCACCGCCGTCGAACTCGTAGAAGCAACGGCCTTGAATCGCACCGATACCTGAAGTTTTGTTAACGCCCGTGTCAGCGTCGATAGTCAATTCGTGAATCCCCAGATCCGACCATCGGTATATCCTCCAATTTAAAACGGATC